>JBQCHB010000402.1:0-4871 GCA_051955075.1 Flavisolibacter sp. | reverse complement strand
ACCGGCATCACGCTGGTAGAATTTAAACCAATTGTTCCGGCTTTATCATAAAGAATGGCGCCGCCCACGGTAAGAAAATCATCTGCATTGCCTACAGGTAATTTATACTCTCCGTTAAGTGATGTGGTCTGAAACGGAACGGTAACAGAACCCCACTGGCTGCGAAAAACGCCCTGCAATCTTACATCTCCGCTGAAAACGCCGGCCAGCGCTGGATTTCGCAAAAGAGGCGTTTCGAAAAACTGGGAAAAATGAAGGTCTTGTGCTGTGCCTTTATTTTGAAAAACACAAAACAAGGCCAATATAAAAATGGATTTCAGGATAACAGTTTTCATATGGATTTATTCTTTTTTCTTAATTGGATACTTAATTTTTATCGTAGCAGGGTGATGTTTCCTCTGAAAGTGAGTGTGCTGTTGTTGTCACAGATCACCTGCATCATATACACAAACACATCTGAAGCAAGCGGCTTTCCTTTGAAGGTTCCATTCCATCCTGCGGCCGCATCGTTGGCATCGACATTCGATTTTTCAAAAACCACTTCACCCCAGCGATTAAACACTTTGATGTTTTGTATTTTGAATACACCGCTTCCTCTTGGAAAGAAAACATCATTATTTCCATCGCCATTGGGAGAAAACGTGTTGGGCACAAATATGTTGGAGTTATCACACAGCACATACACAGATACTTTATCTTCAGCGATACAACCGCCGGCATTTTTAACCCGCAAAGTATATTCAACAGATTGTGTTGGCTTCACTGTAATGTCAGGATTTTCCTGCGAAACAATCCCGATAGTGGGCGACCATTCAAATCGTGTTACATCTGCAGAGAGTGTAGGCGTAATCTGTATGGATCTCCCTACATTAATGGTTTGATCCGCGCCGGCATCCACTTGTGGAATAGGATACACTTTAACCGGAATGTAAGCAGTATCTGTAAAACATCCTTTTGAGTCTGAGCCTACTACCTGGTAGGTGGTGCTGCTATCGGGTGAAGCAACCGGCGAGGCAATTGAAACACTGCTCAAGCCTGCGGCTGGGAACCATGAATATTTTTCAGAGCCGCTGGCCTTTAATTTTACAGATTTACCGACGCATAACGTATCGGCTTTACTTACGGAAAGCTTGAATGGATATTTTACAGAAATCGAGATAGAGTCAAAAGATACACAACCCTTGCTGCTGGTGCCCTTTACATGATATGTAATGGCAGTATCAGGACGCGCAACCGGCGCAGCACAATTGGTGCATGACAAATATTTTGAAGAACTCCATGAGTAAGTTTCAGCGCCGGTCACCGTCAAGGTTTGATAAGAACCATAGCAAACCACCGTATCAGCGGCAATTGATAATTTTGGCAAAGGATACACTTCTACCTGCCTGGTTACCGTGTCGCTGCAGCCATTAGAACTTAAGCCAATTGCTTTAACCGTGTAGTTTCCGGATGAAGCGTAGGTTTGTGGTGCCGGATTCTGAAGCGTTGAAACATTGCCATTAGCCAAATCCCATTTCCATGAAACCACCGAAGTATCCGGATTTGACACCGCACCCGTGAAGCTGATCGTGGCAGGAACACAAGCGCCTGCAGTTCCGTTAATTGCTAATCTGGGGCTCGCATTTACAACAATTTCCGCAGGATTTTGAACAGAATCTACACAGCCATTTTTAGTTACGATTTTTAAAGAAGCTTTATAACTTCCCGGCGTGGTATATACATGCTTTGGAAATGCAGAAGAAGACGTTGTACCGTCACCAAAATTCCAATAATAGGAGGAAACCACATCATTGGTAACACTTGTATTGGCAAAACTTACTTCGCCTGAATCACATACGAGTCTCCCATTATGGTCGAAAGATGCCGTAATTCCATAAACAGAAATAGAATCTTTTCCTTTCACAGCCACCTTACAACCACTTGCATCCTGCAATATTATTTTAGGTAAATATTTGCCTGGAGAAGTGTAAGTATGTACCACATTCGAATCATTGGTGGTGATGGTGGTCCCGTCATTGAAATCCCAAACAAATGAAATATTCTTTTTGGTGTGTGCTTCGAACGTTGCTCTTAAAGGCTCACATCCGCTGATCGTTGTATAAGAAATTGAGCCTGACGGGCCTTTTACCACAATTTTTTGTGTTTTGGAAGATTCGCAGCCGGTAGCTCCATAAATGGTGAGCACAGCGTAGAACGTCCCGGCAGTAGAATAAAAATGCGAAGGATTCCGCTCGTTTGAGAAAGTGCCATCGCCGAAATCCCATTTCCATTTTGAATAATTTACAGAGCTGTTGGTAAAATTTACAATTAAAGGAGGGCATGTTCCGATTGTATCACTCACCGTAAAATCTGCAACCGGATTTCCGATATGCACATAAGATGGTTTCGACATAGAACTGCTGCAACCATATTTATCAACAATAGAAAGGCTTATATTGTAAAATCCTTCAACTGGGTAAAGATGAACGGGGCTTTTCTGGTTAGATGTTGTTCCATCGCCAAAATCCCAGGTATAACTCAAAGACGGACCGGAAGAAGAATCAATAAAATTTATTGCTTTACTGGTGCACGATAAAGTATCCGCCTTAAAAGCCGCTACAGGCTTTGAAATAACAACCGCACTTACTTTTTTCAATGTATCAGAACAACCTTTGGTATCTGTTACTACCAGCGAAACTGTGTAATTGCCTGAAGTAGTGTAGGTATGATTGAAAGGGCTAGAGCTCAATGCATCTGTTTTTCCGTCGCCCCAATTCCATTCGTATTGTTGAATTGGGTGATTACCATCAGAATAGGAACTATCCAAAAAGCTTACGGTTGAGTTTACGCAAGTTCCTGCTACGGTTGAACGGAATACCGCAGTAGGCCCGTTAACAGTAACTGCTGTTGGTTTGGTAATTGAATCCACACAACCATTCAGGTCCGTGATAATTAGTGACACATTATATGAAGATGCATTTTTATAATTATGAACCACAGAGGAAGATGTACCAGAGATAATAGCGCCATCTCCAAACTTCCATGTATACAAATTGATGTTGGCCGGGTTAATATTGGCTGCATTAAAAGTTACAGGAGCATTTCTGCAGGTTTCTGCATTACTCAAGGTAAAATCTGCGATTTCACGGATTACTTTTACTGAAATTGTTTTACTTTCTGAACAGCCGCTTGCCTGGTTGGTTACTGTCAAAGTAACTTCATAAAGGCCGGGATTGTTGTAAACGTGGGATGGATTTTGTTCGGTAGAAGTAGTGCCATCGCCAAAATTCCATAACCAATAATCAGCGCCGACAGACTGATCCTTAAATATCACCTGGCGGGGAATTGAACAGGTTTTCTGATAAGTAAAACGCGCAATGGGCGGATTGATATGAACCTGGCTTCTATTTGTCAGTGTATCTGCACAACCGTTATTAATCGCAATCAGTGTTACTGAAAAAAAGCCGGTATCATTGTACAAATGAGATGGATTTTGGGTTGTAGCACTCGAACCGTCTCCAAAAAACCAAACCCACTGGTCGGGAGTGCCTTCGCTTTTATCTTTAAAATTGACAGGTTTAAAGGCGCAGGTTTCCAGCGGATCGGCTATATAAGTAGCTTTTGGTTTCTGGCCTACTACAATTCCATTCGTTTTCACCACTGAATCTGTACAGCCGCCCTCCGTAGTGTAGGTAAGTGTGATTGTATAAAATCCGGGGGAAGTGTAAGTATGAGTAGGCGTGATTGAATCTGAATAAGTGCCATCGCCAAAATCCCAGTGATATTTGCTTATTTTCTCCAGCGAGTTGATGGATGATAAAAATTGATGAGTTAACGGAGCGCAGCCATTTTTTGGCAAGCCGGTGAGCACAGCTACCGGCGCTTTTATCTTAACGAATGCTTTTTTCACCAGGCTATCCATGCAGCCTGCTGCATTAGTTACAAATAATTTTACGGTGTAGCTTCCTTCCTTAGTATAAGTGTGTATCGGATTTTGCTCGTTAGAACCTGAGCCATCTCCAAAATCCCACCGATAGCTTTGGCCTGCTATCCTGTTGCGGGATGAATTGGACGAGCCTGAGGATTTATCCTGGAAATTTACCGTAAAGGGAGCGCCGCATGATATAGTATCTGCGCTGGTAAAATCTACGGTTGGTTTGGCTAACACGGTAACCGTCTTGGTGATAGAATCCATGCAGGCGCCATTGTTACTTTTCATCTTAACGGTATATTCACCGGGCAACTTAAAAACTTTAACCGCATTTACAGAGTCTGAAAATGTGCCATCGCCAAAATCCCATAAGGTGCCTGACGGAGCGGGTTTGCTGGTATTTTGTAGTAACACCGGCGTTTCAGCACAAACGATATCCGGAATATTAAAATCGGCAACGGTGCTGCCCACATTTATCAATTTTGGTTTTAAGAGTGTATCGCTGCAACCTGCTTCATTATTCACAATAAGACTTACTGAATAGCTGCCAGAATTAGTATAAGTATGTTTGGGATTTTCCAGCGATGAAGAATCACTATCTCCAAAATCCCAGGTATAGCTGAGATTACCCACGCCCGAAGATTTGTTCACAAAACTGATTGTTGCAGGTGCATTGCAGGTTTTAGAAGCTAAGTTTGAAAAGTCTGCCTTTACCCCTGTATTTATCGTGATGTAATTTTTAATTGTTTTGGAAGTTACGCAGCCATACGTATTGGTAGCTTTCAATGACACATTAAAATTGCCTTCAGATGTATACATATGTCCGGGGTTTTGAATATCAGAAAAATTTCCATCACCAAAATCCCATTGCCATGTGTTTAGTGTGCCACCGCCGGCCACACTGGAATCAAAAAAATTAGTATTTAAGGGAAAACAACCGGTAATTTTAGATGCATTGAAA
>JBQCHB010000401.1:0-10177 GCA_051955075.1 Flavisolibacter sp. | reverse complement strand
AAGATCGCAAATAAGAATCTCCTGAGGAGGTACAGGCAAGGTGTTTTCATTAGCGTAAATTTCAAATACAGGCGCATCACCAAAAAAAACCGGAGTAAACGTGACTCCATCTACAATGGCACGCCTCCTTGCATCCAACTCGTCGTAGAGCACACGACTTCTTAATAATACCGGAAGGTCGATCTCTTCTGAAATATGTATGATAGCCGTTTCCGTATGAGGATTATTGAACAATTGTGTATCATAGCCTAATGGATTGAAAGTAAAATAGAAGCTATTTGTTGAGGGAGGGCTGGCTAAACATGGCAGCATACGTGCATCCGCCATCATGACTTTATAACTCTGAATCCGCCAGATGAACAAGCCAATATTCGGAATATTATATTTACCACGGCCATTTGATACATGCCTCACATCAGCCGCATGAGCAACGGTATCAAATGAAGAACCCAATAAATCCAATTTGTTCATTAAGCGCACGTCGGCAGTTGCAGGGTGGTCAAGCCGGATGTGATTCATGTACTGTGTGGTTGCCAGCAACTGAAAGAATTGAACAACATGGGCATTCCATCCTGATATGTCATTTGCTAATTGTTCAAGCACCGGAGCAATGCCTTTTCTTCTTCTGTATGCTAAGGTGTTGGCTACAAATCCGCGCTGACTGACAGCAGAAGAGCCTTTGATTGGTGTAAAATTTTGTACACCCAGCAAGTCCGCTATGTACGGAATAACCCAATCTTCACACGTCTCAATAAACCAATTGTCATACAGTTGCTCAATATTATTTTCCAGAGCAACAGCTCTTTCGGCGATTATATTTATCAGAGCTTGTAAAGGCCGGCCTTGCTCAGCATCTTTTGCCCGGTAATAAGCGGGAAGCAGTTCATAAATGTTTTTTTCTGTAAAGCTCATTAAAGTTGTGTGATGGTGCTATTGTTGACGTCAATTACAAGTAACTCTGCCGGTTGAATGGTGCCGTCATGATTCATTGTTGGAACAAGAGAAAACAATCTGTCATTAGAAAATGGATCCAGATTATTTAATTGCTTAAGCTGAACATATATGACGCCCTCAACCTGTTGAATAACATTTATAATCTGGGCATAGGTAACATCCTGGCCAAAATTCATATTATTAAAAGAAAATGCCTGGAATAGAGAAGCAGCGACACTTTGCTTAACCTTTTCAAATTCATAATCTTTATTAACGGCTACTGCAACATCAATTGTAAAAGGCGACAGGTGAAATCCGGTTACATTTATGGTCGCATTGCTATGTGCATAATCTTTTAAGGCCTTTAACAAGTCATCATATACTTTATCAGAAGATTGAATTGGCTTTCCATTCGGTAAGGCCGCTGTAATATTTATAATTTCCTGTTCACCATTCCACATTACATCTGCTCTTGTTTTACCAATACCTGCGAAAGCACGAGTGAAGTTTTGGAAATCTTTAACCGAAACGATTCTGTCAAGCGTTAGTACCATAAGTGGTGCATTTTGCCGGGCGCTGTCCATTGTTTCAGCATCCTGTGCCCCGGAAGAGGCCAATGGGTTGGTTACTTTATTCACTCCCAATTGTGGTGTTACCAACATCGAAAGTTGATTGATATCCATTAAACCACTTAATCCTATTCCTGTTCGGTAAGTTGCTTTTACATTTCCTGTACCTGTTGGTAAACGTGAGCCGGTAATGCCATCACCAAAACAAACGGTAACTGCACCATCATCTGCAATGGTAACTGTATAAATTTTATCCTTGCGTGATGCGCCATAAAATGAAGCGACTTCATTCCATTTAATATTGTTTACCCGTATTTCCAAAGTGGTCTGTGCACCAGTCGGATTGTTGGCTGAAGTAAATGTAAGAGGCTGTTGCCTTAATTGAAACTTTTGAAATATTTGAGAACTGTTTCCGTTACCAAGAACCTCTTGCTTCGTTTCACCATGATTGGCACTGGCAACATTTGCATTTATAGTTACGGTTTGCAGATCAAAATAATTGGTGATTGATTCATTTAGAGTAAGGAGGGTTCCGTATTGAGTGGAATCGGTAGCACTTAAAAAATTTATGGAATCTATTGTATGAAATTCATTTAAAACTTCATCGTCCTTTTGGGCAGGAATGATGGCCAGATTTTTGGGTTTCCATTGGTGTTGATCAATAAAATCAGGATCATCCTGTATTGTACCTTGTAAGCCTCCGTCATCAATAACAGTGTACTGGATTTTGCCATTCACCCGCATTGGCTGCTGCGCGATTATAAGAGATGTTTCCCGGAAATATTTTGGGGGTTGATCAGGATCGGAAGGTGTGAACAGAACTTCTCCTGCAGAGATGGGTATCTCCAATCTAAATCGCTTTCCGTTGATAAAAATTTTCTGACCGGTAAAGAGATCTGATGCAAGGCTTTCTAAAGTGATCTGATTGTTATTCAAAGGCGTAGTTATCGTTATTTTTGCCATTTGCAATTCTTCACTCTGGGCATAAATAAAGGTGTCGCGGATATGGTTATCGAAATTTGAAAGATTGGGATGATCTGGATCATCAAAGAGTTTTAATTTGGTTGTCTTTGATGTTAAGGTAAATTTGCTTTGTGAAGATTCCGCAGTTGTCTTTATTTGAAACAATGCCTTTTCACCGGGATTGATCATAACAAGCAAACTGTCCTTGACGATCTTTGAATAAATCGCATCAAGAAAAATTGTACTACTCTCTGAGTCAGCTATATCTGATATTGACAAATCTTTCCACTCTGGAGGGTTGCTATTCGGTTCTTTTAATGAACCCACATTACTGTCTGGTGATGAAAGAGCAATTAATACGTCTATGTTGGGCGCATTATATCCAAATAAGTTAGCTTTTTGCTTCATAGCATAAACCTTCAGGCTTTTATCTTTAAGCGCTTCGGGGTCAATTGTGGCTTCATCCGGGGCCTTTACTATGGTCGGTAAATATTTATAGATCTGCAGTTCGTTTGTTTCTGAAAAATTGACTTTATATGCCAGTTTTTCTGTGGCTTTTTGATTGTAAGAATTGGTTTTTTGGGCCCAATTTAAATATGGGTACTCTATTGCCTTCATTACGATCTGTGTGTCAACAGGGGCAGGTGTTTTCGGAAAGGTGGACCCTTGCCCTATTGGAGCAGCTAAACTTATTATTGAGTAGCTATTTGTTGTATCAATACTTATGTCAACGATTGAACAAAAATCCCAGTCATCACTATTGGAATCGTAAACATGATCAGCGCTAACAAAAAGAATTTTATCGCCTGGTTGCAAACCTGTTTGCGTGCCATCAACATAAATGATTTGATCACCCGCTTTTGGCTGAAATAAAAACCTGCTTTGCGGGCTGATTTTATTCCATTCTACTTTAGCATTTATTTCTTCTTCTGTTTCAAAAATCTGAGGTAACTGGTCCTGTTTGGGAATGCTTTGAACTTTTGTTCCTTTTGGTATTATTGCAGAAGGAGGAGCACCTTGTGCTTCATTCATTGAAAAAGCAAGGTACGTTTCTGCAGAAACACCGGGCGGTGGTACATAATGTATGTGCTGTGCGAGATATAACACCGATAGCCGCTCTATGGCTGTGCGTAAATATCCTTCGTTACATATTCTTTCCTGGTAAAAGCTGAGTATGTCCAATACTGTTGCCCATGCATCAATTGAAGCAATTGCAAAATCATCGTCATTCCTCGTGGTTAATTTTGCCAGCTCCTTATTACCGGAAATTGCTTTGAGCATTTCCTTTTTGAAGCTACCATGTGTACCGATCCGGTAGTTCAAAGCTGATAATCCGGGAGGATTGTATAATGTTGATGTAGCATCGTCCTCTGCACAACAGTTGCAATCCGTCAAACTGTTTTTTTGATTGTTCATAAACCATTAAGTATAGTGAAATCGATCTTGCCATTTTCGGGCAGGCTTGGATCATTATCTAAGCGGATGATTTCGAGAAGTGAAGGTTGGATTAAGCCAGCTTTAATTTCGCCATCAGGATTTTTTGCCCAACGTTGGAATGTTTCTATTTCCACAGAGGTAACGCCATCAACAGCCATTGCTCTCTGATAAATTTCACTTAGGTAAACGGGTTGTCCGAAAGTAAAGTTATCAGGATGGAAAAATCCTGTAGTTCCATCACTTAGTAGGTCATTACTAAAAGCTTTTAACAACGCCTGCTTAACATCGGCCTGAAAGCGCCCCTGCTTCAGGCACACCTTTAATGAGATATTTAGCGGCACAAATGTGGGTGAAATAACTTCTATATCATATCCCGCCATCCTGTATTGTTCCAAAAAATTAATAATATCCTGTTTAAAGGCTTCATCAATTTTATTTCCTCCTAAACGATCGATGATAACATACACGGTGTACCAACTGCCCGTCCAATAAAACCTGGCTGCTGCGTTCTGCACTTCAGGATGAAGCTTTGCTTTCTCTACATAATCTGCTTCAGTTACAGCTCTTTCCTGTGTTCGAAATGCCTGGGGTGCATACTGCCTCACTTGTTCCATGCTTTCAGCCTCAGCACCTCCAATTGCAGGTAAAGGATTGCTTACTCTGATTATCCCTCCTTTTTCCCACACAATCGTATTGATCGTATTCGCACCTACATTTCCCTTCGAGCCATTACCAACCCTATAGGTTGCAACCGGTGAAAATCCTATATCCGGCCTTTTCCCAATATTATTATCGCCAAACCTTAAATACGAAGTGCCATCATATTCTGTTTCTACCACAAATTCAGTAGCAAACTTGTCGCTATTTAACAAATCCTTTTTTGCATTCCAGTCTTCATAATTGTAATGCAGAGAAACCGATGGCAGAGCTTTGAGAGCGTCTTGTTTCATGGCTAACGATGCTGCTTCGCCCTTAGCAGATACGTGATTGTAGCTTACACTTTGTGTAATATTAGTGTCACTTAATTTTGGGTAATACCTGGCGGAATCACCAATATAAAATGCCGGATTCAGTTGTTTATTATTTCGTGTTATACCCTCATCCGCTAATACAACATTTCCTCTTGCAATGCTTATCTCGAATTGTTCACCATCTGAATTTGTTGCACTCAAACATAAAGCAAACGCAAGCGCATCTTCCGGATACCATTCTATATTCAAAACATTTGCTCCTGTTAAAAGATCTGTGTCTGGCTCTACTTTTTTAAGTCTTACCACACAACGATGCACCGGATCTGCATCTGGCTCCTCACCGGTTTCAGGACTTCGTATTTCTTCAAAAATCAATACATCTCCCGGAGTCAAATTCAGGTTTAGCTCGGGAGGGGACAGTGGACTGTCAGTATAGGGATTTACTAAAGTTGCAGAGGTGCTTCCTTTTGGTAAGCAACAGTTATTATCACACCAGGTGTAAAAGGAAATTTGATTACGCGAGGCAAACAACGTTAAGTCATGCATCGTTTCAAAAGCGATTACATCAGTTTCCTTCAATAATTTTTGTGCTTCATTTGCTGTAATAACATTCTTTTCATAAGCGTTATCAGACGCAAGCAAGGCCGTTTTTTTATTTACTACAATGCCATCAGTATCCGTTTGGATTTGTACCCAAACACGTGCATTACAGCCATCATGCATATGGTAATCAAGCAAACGGGCGTGGCGTTTTACTGATATGCGTCGTCGTGCAGTGGCAAGATATGCTTCAGTAGCCACAGCATCCTGGTAATAACTGAGACGATCTCCCACATAAGCCAGCAGTTCTATCAAAGCAACCTGTAAGTCTGCTGCATTGCGTTCTTTCCAATCCGGAACGAGCACACTCAACCGGTCTAACATCAACCGGTTAAAGCTTGAAAAATCTTTGGCCAGGTAATCAATTACAGGCTCCTGAAAATTATCGGGCGGGCAATCAGTATTGGTTTTGCAGTCAAAATCGGTAGGGCAGTTAATTTTAAAAGAAAATGTTATGGAAGAAAGCTGTTGATCAAATCCTGTCGGCGGGTTGTTTGTTTCCGCATCGCCGTTAACAAGTCTTAGTGTATAATCGGAAAAATCGCCTGCCTTGTCAACAGTGATCATAAGTGCATTGCCGTTTGGTGCAGTATCTATAACATTTATATTTTTTACTCTTACTCCTCCCTCTATTAAAATATTTGTTTTGGTTAGAAAAGAACTATTAACCGGAGACTCAATTAAATTATGCAGAAAATATACCGTTAATGTTTTCTGATCATCAGAAGAAACTTCCAGATAGTCTATGCCATTGATATCTGGTTTCTCAATTACCTTTTTCCAACGGTCCATATTTTTGCAAAAAAATTGCGTTGCCATTATACCGATTTTTGAAACGCTGCTTCGTGCATTTGCTGAGTAAGCCTCATTGTATAAACGACTTTTACAGATAAGGTCGAATCAATATTTTGAACATCTACCTCGTTTATCTCTATCAAATTCCCCAACCATTGTTGCAACGCTCCCTGAACAAGAAATTGAACAGTAGCAGCCATTTGATCGCTGTTTGGCTGAAATACAAGTTGCATAAGCCCGCTACCGAAAGTAGGACGGTTTACTCGTTCGCCTGGTGATGTGAAAAGAACCTGCTCAATCACATTCTCAATATGCTTGTTTTGATCACAAATAGCAGTTTTGCCCCTATAGTCGACCTGAAAAGGAAATGCTATATTCATTAATCTGTAAAAACGATTTGTTTGGTGATTCTCTGATACCTGTTTGCATTATCTAACCAGCTCTATACACGGACTAAAAAAATTTGCAATTAACGAAGAAAACGAAACACTTTTAAGAACTGCTATTTGAGCTCAGGTGCCCATGACTCTCGTTTGAGTAACAGTTATTAAAACGGGGGTTCCGTTAGGTATGCATGTTGCCTGGCTATCTAACAGTAACACCGGCATTCCATTAGAAGAAACCCTTGTTGCTCCTGTTGTCCATTGAGCTGTGACGCAGGGAACCGGTGAGCCTGAAACATTAAACGGACAGCCAGCTATTGCGTAAGGTATCGGTTGAAGAACAATGGGCTGCCCACTAACGAGAACGCGTGCGTCAGGAGACGTTGGTTGAGCCTGTCCGCCATGTGAGCAAAGCACTGTTGCTCCCACATGTAATAAAAAACCCGGCATATTAAATCAGGTTATGGTTAAGGCACCTTGATTGATGGCAACCGTCGGACCTACTAAATTTATGCTTGCACCCTTTCCATTTTGAATATAAATTCCTGTGTCGTTTACTATTATTGAAGCTCCCGTAGGGCTTTTAAGCATAATACCGCCTGTAGGTCCTGGTAAATCACTTATCATTAAAGTATTTTGAAGTAAAGATTGGATTACAATATTCGGAGAAACAGGCAAACCTGCATTTGCCAAAGGAGGAATATCTGAACTGGAACCCCATCTGCAGCCTACCCATACGGGATAATCAGGGTCGCCATTTTCAAATTCAACCCATACACCGGCGCCGATCGGAGGCACCATGTAAACGCCCATCCCGGGACCAGTTGGGCCTGCTAAGGGAACACATGCTTCTGCCCAGGTGGAAGGAATTAAACTCGATACATCAGGTATCATTAACATAAGTCTTCCACGCATATCAGGGTCAATGTTATTAATAACCGTAGCCCTGTATTTTCCTAAAAACTGGCCTTTACTCATACTGGAATCATTGGGGTGTTAGAAATTAATCCGTCTCTTGACAGCGTAAAGTTTTGTTTGTATTCTCCAGGCTTGATGTTGTGTGTTACACTATCAACATAATATAATCCATCATAAGTTATTCCTGCGCCCCTTACGCCAACCATCATTCGGGGGCGTAACAAGTTATTATAACGAATAACATCCAGCGACCCGTTTCCACTCACTGCAAGTGAGTTCTCCTTATTCATCAAAAAACCAAGAATTTCTTTTGCAGCCTGATCTAACGGCAGTTTAGCGCCATAATTGGCAAATTGAAGTTTAGCCGGGGGCGTTAATCTCAATCCCATTGGCGGCTTAAAAATATTAATGTTTGGCAATGGTATGGGAATAGGAATTTTTCTTGTTGCAGGATCATAGATTGTAAATACTTTTATTTTCTTGGCCAGCCCGTTCAGTGAAAAGCTTAAAGACTCCACATTTGTGTTTGCATCCATGTTTATAGACAATGCCGGTTGTGGTATGGGCAAATTAAAATCAATATCCGGCCCGAAATAGGCAATATTTTGCCCCGGTAAGGGGCCGGGAATTATATAAAAAATATAACCGCATTCGGTAGCAAGCTCCTTCAGGAATCCAAGGTGTGTCATTCCAAACATTCCGTCCCAACCATCGGTTGGCTCTTTTATAGTGGGCACAGGTGGTGGTATAACAATTGGAGTAAGTCCCAAAAAAGCAAATTGACCTAACAAAAAATATATTTTAGCTACGTCAGGCATGGCAGGGAAAGGAACAATTACCTCAACAATATCCATTACAACACTTACATCTTCGCCGGTAATATTGAGTGTTGATTTACCGGGTTCGCTTGATGGAGACATTTCCTGGTTTGTAATAAAGCCATCCATCAATAAATTAGGAACACCGTTTAATGTAGCAATGATCATCACACGGGTGGTGATTGGATCGAAATAGCCTGCAGGCAACATTGTCTTCAGGAGTTGAGATTTTTTATCTACATTAAAACTTATTTGAAAACCATTTCGTTCTTTGCTGTTTGTTACCTGTATGCTGGCAACTGAATTAATAATAAGATCAGGAACCGGTACCGGTATTCCCGGGCCCATTAATAAAGTAAGGTGAACGCCTTTAAGCATTTGTACCTGGTATGCCTTGTGGTAAAGTTATCCTGATTGTGTTGCCCGGTTGTTCTGTTATTTGGCCAGGGTTAAGTTCGTTGTTGGCATCGCAAATTTGCCAGAATTTCTCAGGGTCTCCTATAAATTGATAAGCAATATTGTCTAACCGGTCGCTTTGCT
Organism: Flavisolibacter sp.; assembly: GCA_051955075.1. Classification (GTDB taxonomy): domain Bacteria; phylum Bacteroidota; class Bacteroidia; order Chitinophagales; family Chitinophagaceae; genus Flavisolibacter. The sequence continues at coordinate 1,250 of JBQCHB010000401.1, read as the reverse complement.
TTACCATATATAATTGAAGTGTGGCAAAGCTGTCGGCCTGCGGAACAAAACGTCGTTTCATATACGGGATAATTTCGCCCAAATTTGTTGTTAACGAAACGACCGGAATGTTATAATACCTGCTTGAAGGTAAAAAATAACTCGGTTGCGTGCCAATTTGTTGCAGCAATGCTGAAATATTCTGTGTTGCAGCAATTTGTGTAACGTCTATCATGATATAGAATTTATACCCAGATCGGCAAGGCTGCCCTGGCGGAATTTTGAGGCGAGTTGTTCTTTATTTTGTTGGTAATTCATATATAAACTACCTGCGGTATTAAAGCCTAAGTCATCTACACTTAATACCCGCATGCCTAAACTGATCTTAGCTCTGATCGGATTCAGGTTTACGTCAAATGCTTCTTCAGTAATGTTGAATTCTGTCAGGCGCATGGGGATAATACGGTTCTTATTCCAGATAAATAAGCTCAGGGACGTTTCCATTGGAATGATCTCCAGCGTGCCGGATTGTGCTGAATTATTGTTGTTAATGAGTTGTGTGCTGGAAGGATATACTATTGTTTCCAGTATGGATAATTGCGGCTGAATACCGGTTTGTGTGGTCGTTGAATCTGCTACTTCCAGTTGATCAGTGGCATCCAATTCCACTTCAACTTTTATGGTTTCTATCGGTGGGCCGCTTAAGCGCATAGCCTCAGACTTGTTACCGCTGCTTTCTCCTACGCCTTTTACCTGTAAGCTACGGGTTAGCGTATCCGGGTTGTATTGCAGCGTAATAATTTTTTGTATAGTTGCGGTATCTGCATCTATTAAAATAATACCGCCTTTAATTAAATGAGGTGAACCGGGGAAGGAGGACATAGATTAATTGGTAATGTTTATCATTATATTTTTTGTTTGCGTTTTATAGGTGTGTGATTTTTTAAATATTACGTTTTATTTTCGGTCGAAATTATGGAAAGCCTAATAGCTTATTGAAATCATTACTCTCTTAATTCAGGAAATTTTTTCTGAACGCTTTCTCTAAGACTGTTTGGATTATGAAATTCAAATCGAAAATTATCCGCATCGACAGCTTTTCTCCAATTTTCACCAATTGCTTTTTCAGCTTTATGATCAAGTGAAATTCTTAATTCCTGCAAACTTATATCTTGAGCGGAAATCTGAAGAATCGGCGCGTTACCGCTAGTAAAATCAAAGCCTGCATTATTTAAGTATTTTACTGCATTATCGTCTCCACGCACTTCTTT
>JBQCHB010000400.1:0-13334 GCA_051955075.1 Flavisolibacter sp. | reverse complement strand
AATGGAAATGCCCATGCCGATACAGGCAAGGATTATAACAATGGCCATCCAGCGGATCTTCATAAAACTTGTCAAAAGAGCCTTATAACCGTTTTCCATTCCACGGAAGAAAGGTTCTGTCTTCAGATAGAACCAGGAATGTTTGTGAATATTCTTCCGCGTCATTTTTACGTTGAGCACAGGTGTTAACGTAAGTGATACGAAGGCAGAAATCAATACAGCGCCGGCCACCACAATACCAAATTCTCGGAACAGCCTTCCCACAAATCCCTGCAGGAACACGATGGGTAAAAACACAACGGCCAATGTGATGGAAGTGGCAATAACAGCAAAGTAGATCTCTTTGGAACCTTCTTTGGCGGCTTGCCATTTGTTCATGCCGCGTTCCATCCGTTTGTAAATATTTTCCGTAACCACAATGCCATCATCTACCACCAAACCGGTGGCCAAAACAATGGCCAGAAGCGTAAGCACATTCACCGTAAACCCAAACAGGTACATGATGAAAAATGCGCCAATAAGTGAAACGGGGATATCAATTAAAGGACGAATAGCAATGAGCCAGTCGCGAAAGAATAGATAAATGATAAGAACTACCAGCGAAAGAGCTATGATAAGTGTTTCTTCTACTTCTGAAATAGACTTCTTGATATATTTTGGTTGATCAAGAGCGATGTTCAGCTTAATATCAGCCGGCATCTCCTTTTTGATCTGATCGTATCTTTTGTAAAACTCGTCAGATATGGCCACATAGTTAGAACCAGGTTGAGGTATAATGGCCAAAGCAATCATTGGAATGCCGCTTTCTCTCAATTCTGATTCTTCATTCTCTGGGCCTAGTACGGCTTCGCCAATGTCCTTAACTTTTATGTCGCTGCCATTGACATTTTTGATGATGACATTATTAAATTCTTCTTCTGTGTTGAGCTTGCCAAATGTGCGGATGGAAAGCTCTGTGGCATCACCCGATAATTTTCCTGAAGGCAATTCCACATTCTCACGTTGCAAAGCATTTTGTACATCCAGCGGCGTTAAGCTGTAAGCAGTTAATTTTTCAGGATTGAACCAGATGCGCATCGCATATCTTCTTTCGCCCCAAATTTGAATACCACTTACGCCGGGAATGGTCTGTAGTCTTTCTAGTAAAACGTTGTTGGCCCACTCTGATAATTCCAATTGATTTTTAGTGTTACTCTGCACCGTCATGGAAAGAATAGGGCTGGCGCTGGCATCAGCTTTTGAAACCACCGGCGGCGCTTCCAAATCGGTAGGAAGTGAACGGGATGCCTGCGATACTTTATCACGAACGTCGTTAGCTGCGGCTTCCAGGTCAACGCCAAGATCAAACTCTACGTTAATATTGCTGGAACCTGCATTACTGGACGAAGTAATATTTTTAATGCCCGCAATACCGTTAATGGCCTTTTCCAACGGCTCGGTTATCTGCGATTCAATAATATCAGGATTAGCACCGGAGTAAGAAGTACGTACGTTGATATTGGGCGGGTCGATGGCCGGGTAATCACGAACGCCGAGGAACTTAAAACCAATCACCCCGAACAGAACGATCAGGATGCTCATCACCACGGCTAACACCGGCCGTTTCAAAGAAAGTTCACTAATATTCAAAGCTCAATTTTTTTATGATGACAGATGACAGATGGCGGATGACAGACGATAGATGATAGTTGATCTGTTGTTCACGACTGTCATCCGCCATCTGTCAACGATCAGCCTTGTTTATTTACAATTTTATTCACTACAATTTTTACATCAGGTTTTATAGAAAGTAAACCGGTAACTACAACCGTATCGCCTTTGGTTAAACCGCTTGTTACCTCCACCATGGAAGAATCTCTTATACCTGTGGTTACGTCCACAAAATTAGCTATGCCGTTGCGGGCCACCACTACTTGCTTGCCCCTGGCTTGTGGAATGATCGCCTGAGAAGGTACTAACAATGCATTAGGATCAGGTTCGAAGTTCAATTTTACTTTAGCAAAATTGCCCGGTATCAAACCGGCTATTTCTCCCTTTACCTGTGCACGAATCATTAATGTCCTTGTGTTTTGATCAATGCCCGCTTGCGTGGCTGCTATGGTAGCCGTGTAAGTACGATCACTTCCGTCTATAGTGAAATTTACATACTGGCCTTTCTTGATTTGATTTGTATATTTTTCAGGAACATTGAAATCAATTTTCAGATCAGTCGTTTTTTGAATATAAGCAATGACAGATTGTGGTGTTACATAAGCCCCAATGCTGATGTCTTTCAAACCCAATTTACCACTGAATGGAGCACGAATAACGGTTTTATCAATAGAAGTATTAATAATGTCTAAGTCGGCACGCAAATTACTTACCTGCAAGGCCGATGCAGCATAATCTTCTTTACTGATGCCGCCAATCTCTAGCAATTTTTCATGGCGGCCTGCTGTTTGCTCTGCAATTTGCAGTTGTACCTGCAGCTTTCTTTTTTGTGCCTGCAAATCGCCATCGTAAAGCTTTGCCAGCACAGCACCTTTACCTACATGTGCACCTTCGCGAACATTCAGGTTTACAATTCTGCCGGCTACTTCGGGATGGATGTCCGTAGCATCTTCCGAAACAATAGTGCCCGGCACTTCCAACTTTTCACTTACTGTTTGAGCATGGACTATGTAAGCATCAACTTTGGGAGTAGGGGGTTTATAACCACCCATTTGTTTGGCGGTTGCTTCTTTTTTGCGGCTACTACTGCCGCAGGACACGGTGGTTGCTGAAATGATAGCGAGAAATGATAAAGGATAAAATAAGTAAGAGACTTTCACTATAGATTTCGATTGGTGATAAGAGTGCCAAAAGTAACTTCTTTGACAAGAAAAAAAATTGTAAACTTTCTTAACAACTACTGTATTAACCTTAATTAACCTCGACGGGCTGATAAGCGGTAGATATTGTGTATGAGGGTTCGATGTTCGATAAAGTATTGTGTAAGACAGGAAAAGGCTGAATTGAATGGATAGCTCCGTAGCAGCCATACAACATTTTAATCTTACGCCATCACTGAAAGCGTTTGTTTGATCTTGTTGGCCTTATGAATTAGATCCTGTTTTTCGCTGCTCATAACGGTGACGTGGCCCATTTTACGTCCGGGCTTGGTTTGCAGTTTTCCATATAAATGCACAAAGGCATTATCAATTTGTAACACCTCATTCAGACCCGCATATTTTGGCCTACCGGAATAGCCTTCGCTGCCAATAACATTTACCATTACTGACGGTAAAATATATTTTGTGTTGCCCAAAGGATGCCCAAGTATAATGCGCCATAACATATCAAACTGAGATGAGTAATGTGCTTCAATAGTATGGTGGCCGCTATTGTGCACACGGGGCGCCGTTTCGTTTACAAACACATCGTTATTATTGTCAACAAACAGTTCGACTGCAAATAAACCTGGCGAATTAAAGTTGCGTACCACCGTTAACGCAATGGCTTCAACCTTCCACAAAACCTGTTGGGTAATATCGGCCGGGCATAGTTGAAAATCCAGCAAGTTCAAATCCTTGTTAAACACCATTTCCACCGGCGGGTACAAAGCCGTTTTGCCATTTTGATCAATGGCTACGATCTGCGCAATTTCTTTTTTGATCTTAACCTTTTTCTCCAGCACACTGTGTTCATCAAATCCTTCTGCAGCATTAGACAAAGCTTCTATAATTTGAACACCCTTGCCGTCGTAGCCGCCTTCGGCCAGTTTTTGTACAGCAGGCAGTAAGTGATGATGCTGGTCAATTTCCGACTTTGATTGCAGTACCGCAAATTCCGCCGTGGGAATCTGGTGCGTTACATAATATTGTTTCTGGTGAACTTTATTTTTGATGATACGTAGCACCGACGGTTTTGGAAACACTTTCACCCCTTCACTTTCCAATTTTTCCAGTGCATCAATGTTTACATTTTCTATTTCAATGGTAATGGCATCAAGCGTTTTTCCGAAATTATAAACTGCATCAAAATCACGGATATTACCTTTTACAAAATAGCGGCATAAATGAGCGGCAGGACATTCATCGTCATTTTCTAAAACATGCGTTTCTACCTGGTAATTAGCAGCGGCCTGCAATAACATTCTTCCTAATTGTCCCCCGCCAAGGATGCCAACTTTTAACATGCGGCGAAGATAAAAGGAAGCGCCGGTTTTACTATAATAATTATTTGCTACGCTGACTTTTAGAAGATGCAATAAAAATTCACTACCTTTTAGAAAGATTAGAGGTCAACGCCAACGCTTCAATAACGTATATCCTTTCTAAGAAAAACTTCCTCGAAACTTCGCAGCCTTTCCTTGGAAATCACCATAAGCCGTCCTTATTGAAAGCGGAAACAAACCATTATTGTTTATCCCGCAATTACCACCACCAATGAAAAGACTACTTATTTTATTTTTACTGTTCCACTGCGCCTGTTGCAATCTTTTTGCGCAAAATAAAAGGACTGACAGTTTGCGCCAATTACTGTTCAAAGAAAAACGTGATACAAGCCGGGTATTACTGTTGTGCCGGTTGGCCGGAACATATTTATATTCAAAACCGGATACCGCCTTATTAATTTGCGGCGAAGCCCTTGAACTTTCCCAAGCCAAAAATTTCAAAAAGGGAGAGATGGTGGCTCTTAGTTCCATAGGAACTGTTTTCAATGTTACCGGCAATTACCCCAGGGCTTTAGAAGCTTTTTTGCAGGGACTAAAGATTGCAGAGGAAGAACAGAACGACGTACAAAGAGGGAATATTCTAAGCTCTCTTGCCGACGTCTATTTTTACCAGGGCGATCTTAAACGAAGTGTTCAATATTCGCACCAGGCTTTAAGCCTTAAGGAGAAACTGCACGATAGTACCGGTATGCGAACGGCACTTATAAACCTTGGAGATTCATACGAAAAATCAAATGAGCTTGATTCGGCCCTGGTTTACACCAGGCTTGGTTATGGGATGTCGATATCACAAAGTGATTTAGGAAACAAGAGCGTAGGCTCGACAAACATGGGCAACATTTTTTTGAAGCAAGGCAAACTGGATAGTGCGATGATTTTTTATAGATCAGCACTGCTGCTGTTTCAACAGACGAATAACCAGCCGGGTACCTGTGAAACCTTTCTGGGAATGGCAAAGATCTTTCTCCAGCAAAACAAAGCCGATTCCTGTCTTTATTATGCAAAGCTATCATTCAATAAAGCAAAAGATGGTGGATTTACAGACCAGGTGCTTGCTGCCAGCAGCTTTTTAGCAGACTATTATAAAACGACACGAATAGTTGATAGTGCTTATGTTTATCAATCTGCTACTATCGTTGCTAAAGACAGCCTGTTCAGCCAGCAGAAAGCAACCCAAATACAGAGTATGACCTATGACGAATCGTTGCGCCGCCAACAGATAGAAAGAGCCAAAGAGCAGGAGCGCATACGGTTCAAACAAAATGCATTAATGGTGGGGCTGGCAGCATTACTGGTTGTAGCTTTTCTTCTATATATTAATAACAGGCAAAAAAGAAAAAGCAACCTGTTATTGCAAAAACAAAAACATGAAATTGATCACAAGGCACATGAACTGTCTGTTCAAAAGGACAATCTTGAACAATCCTATAACAATGTGGAATTACTTGGCAAGATAGGCCGGAAAATTACCTCGTGCATTTCAGTTGAAAAAATTATTGCTACTGCGTATGATAATGTAAATGCATTAATGGATGCTTCTGTATTCGGTATTGGAATTTATAATGATGATCTAAAAAGAATTGAATTTCCTGCCACGTATGAAAATGGTGAGGCTTTGCCTTTTTATACTAATGCAATTGATGATAAAAACCGTTTTGGACCTTTATGTTTTAATAGTGGTAAGGAGATTGTTATTGGCGATCTATATAAAGAATACAAAGATCATATACAGGAAGTAGTTAAACCTCATGAGGGAGCCCAGCCTGTTTCAATAATATTTCTTCCGTTGACAGCAAAAGAAAAAAAACTTGGCGTTATCACGGTGCAGAGTTTCCAGAGAAATGTTTATACCGATTACCATCTTTACATGCTGCGTAACATTGCCATTTACACGGCCATTGCAGTAGAAAATGCCGAATCGTATGAAGAATTGAATCAAACGATCACCAGCCTGCAATCTACGCAGGCGCAACTTGTTCAATCTGAAAAAATGGCATCGTTGGGTGAACTCACCGCAGGCATTGCTCATGAGATACAAAACCCGTTAAACTTCGTTAACAATTTCTCTGAAGTAAACATGGAACTGTTTGATGAAATGCAACAAGAAATAAAAAACGGAAATAGTACAGATGCTTTGGAAATTTCAAACGACATCAAGCAGAACCTTCAAAAAATAGCGCATCATGGCAAAAGAGCCGATTCAATTGTGAAAAGCATGCTGCAACATAGCCGTAAGAGTACGGGACAAAAAGAAGCAACTGATATTAATGCGCTGGTGGATGAATTTTTACGATTGAGCTATCATGGATTAAGGGCAAAGGATAAAAACTTCAATGCCATTATTGAAACGCATTTTGATGCAACTGTAAATAAGATCTCCGTTATTCCGCAGGATATAGGGAGAGTGTTGTTGAACTTATTTAATAATGCTTTTTATGCTGTAAGCGAGAAGAAAAGAAGAATAGAGGATGGTTACGAGCCAGCGGTTCAGGTAACAACAAAACAAAATAATAGCCGCGTCGAAATAAGAGTGAAAGACAATGGTATCGGTATTCCTCAAAAAGCACTTGAAAAGATTTATCAACCTTTCTTCACTACCAAACCAACCGGTGAAGGAACGGGATTAGGTTTGAGCCTCAGTTATGATATTATTACAAAAGCGCATGGTGGAGAAATAAAGGCAAGCACTGTTGAAAACGAAGGAACTGTATTCACTATTCTTTTACCCTTAGGCATCACCGAAAGGATTGATGCTAATCATTAATTATAATTAAATTTAGTTACTCTCATTTCCTGTTTACTATTTAAAACTTCTGCTTATGTTATTCCGTCAGCCACTTCCGTTAAACGATTTCTTATCGAACCTGCAAACCTTCGATATTGTTTTAATGAAAGGTCTTTTGGTTACCAGCAAGGAGGCTCAGTCTATAACCAATTCAATATGGGCCCATTCAGGCATGGTGGTAGTGGCAGGCGATTTAAATTTGCCTGGCATTGATCCCAATGCCAGATTATATTGGGAGGCCAACACTGCTGATACGGCAACCGACCTCATTTCAAACACTCTAAAAGAAGGTCCCCAATTAGTGTATTTGCAGGACAGAATCATTCACAATTTTTGGGTCAACTATGATGGTGCTTTTTGTGCCCGCAAATTATTTTATCCACGCCAGCCTTCCATGATTGCTACATTGAATCAAGTGATGCAAACAACACATCCTTGTGGATTGCCCATTGTTGATGGCCAATACCTGGAGTTGCCGTATTTTTTAATGGGGCGTTTTCAAGGCCAGGCTTCACCTCCAGGCACTTTTTTCTGCAGCCAATTGCTGGCCTACACTTACATGGCTCTGGGTTTGCTCACACAACAATATCCTGACAATAGTTATGTGCCTGCTGATTTTACTGAAAAAGTGGATGTGTCTTTATTGAATGGTGCTTACCTGGGCAGGGAAATTTATCTCGATACGAAAACCCTGCCACCCAACACTAATAACTATCAGTTGCCCAATACTACAACGCCTAACAATTCAACAACTAATAGTATAGGAACAAATACAACAGCACCGTAAAATGTATCAACTTTCAATATTGCCGTATTAATTCAACCAGATTTTTATGAGTGATTTTCTGTTAAGTTCCTTTTCGCTCATGGCATTGATTATTATGCTTACGGCAGCATTGTTTTTGGTGAGCTTAAAACGAATACCGGAAAAAGCTGATTATCAAAAATGGATGATCATTTATTTTGCCGGATTGTTGCTTTGGCATAGCATGGGCTTTTTAAGCGGCGGGTTACATTCCGATGCCCGTGAACTTACTTACCGCTATACCAATACACTTTTCAACCTCGGCCTTTCCATAACAGGTGTTGCGTACATTCAGATTGCTTATTTGTTTCCGGCAAAGACTTTTGATAAAGAAAGAAAATGGGTACTGTATGTTACGGTTGTCTATAGTGTTTTTTTTATTGGCACTTTGCTATGGTTTCATTTCCTTCAAAGCCAGCAGGGACTTTCATCTAAAACTTACGGCAAATTTGTGAACCCCTTAGCAGGTTTGTTTGGGCTGATCACCACAATTTGGGCTGCCATTGTTTTTGTTCGGAAGACATTTTATTTCAGGCGTCGCCAATCAACCGCTGTTGTGCCTGCAAGATTACTGGTTTTTTGTACAATTTTGATGTTGGTGGTCTCAGGCTTGTTCATTTATCCGGGGGCGCAACATACATGGGTTATGCGTAGCTACACTTATGGTGTGTGGATTTCAATCCAGGCCGAAGTACTGATCTTTATTATTTATTCGGCTTTTCCTATCCGGTTTCAGCCAAAGTTGGTTGGCTTTGCATTTGCAAGCGTCATGGCCATTTTATCGGTAGCCGTAATGTTACTTGTGCCATTTACTACCAATTCAGAAGACGTGGCAAATCTAACACAACGTCTTTTAGACCAGCAAAGATTGCTGCGGCTGATGCTGATCATTCTTGGCTCTGCCATATTCGTTCTGGTAGTTTTTCCACTCATTTTAAAAGAAAGCTTAATAAAGCCTTTGCAACGGTTAATGGTTGGCATCAGGCAGGCCGATAAAGGCGATCTAAGTGTTGTAGTTCCGTATGGAGTATTGGATGAAATTGGCATAGTAACCCGCAACTTTAATGGCATGGTTCAATCGTTGAAGCAATCAAAAGATGAACTAACTAATTATGCCAATACACTCGAAAGCCAGGTGACCGAACGCACCACGGAACTTCGCAAATCGTTAAATGAATTGAAAGCAACTCAAACACAACTCGTCCAGTCAGAAAAAATGGCTTCGCTGGGAGAACTGACCGCAGGCATTGCACACGAAATTCAAAATCCATTAAACTTCATCAACAATTTTTCCGAAGTAAGTAAGGAACTAATTACAGAAATGAAGGAAGAAATAGGAAAAGGCAATTACGATGAGGTAAAAACAATAGCAAATGATATTTCAGAAAACCAGGAAAAAATAAATCACCACGGTAAACGGGCCGATGCCATTGTAAAAGGCATGCTCCAGCATTCCAGAACAAGTACAGGGAAAAAAGAGCCGACAGACATTAATGTATTAGCCGATGAATATTTACGGTTGGCTTATCATGGATTAAGGGCTAAAGACAAATCTTTCAATGCCAGATTTGAAACTGACTTTGACCCTTCAGTCGAAAAAATAAACATTATGCCGCAGGATATTGGCCGGGTGATATTAAACCTGATCAACAATGCTTTTTATGCTGTCAACAAAAAGCAAAAGCAAAACGGCCTTGAAGACTATGAGCCGACGGTAACAGTTTCTACAAAAAAAATAGGGAATAAAGTTGAAGTAAAAGTGGTGGATAATGGTAATGGCATTCCGCATAAAGTGGTCAATAAAATTTTTCAACCTTTTTTTACCACCAAACCAAGCGGTGAGGGAACAGGTTTGGGCTTATCGTTAAGTTATGACATTGTTACTAAAGGTCATGGCGGAGAATTGAGTGTGGAAACAGAAGAAGGTGCTTATGCTTCATTCAAAATTGTTTTACCTGCCAATTAAAAAATATAAACACTGCTTATGAAAATTCTAGTGGTTGACGATGAACAAGACATGAAAACGCTTTTTGAGCAAAGGTTTCGCAAAGAGATCCGTGATGGCAGGGCAGCGTTTGTTTTTGCTACGTCCGGAGAAGAAGCATTAACCTATTTACACCAGCATAATCACGAAGCGGTGCTTATTCTTTCCGATATTAACATGCCCGGCATGACCGGTTTGCAATTATTGGAAAAAATAAAATTGCAATACAACACACCGCCACCGGTTGTTATGATGATTACAGCTTATGGCGACGAAGAAAATTATACTCGTGCCATGCAATTGGGTGCTGATGATTTTTTAACCAAGCCCCTTGACTTTATCTTATTAAAAAACAAACTTAAAATACCAGACTAATGGCAAAAATTTTAGTGGCTGATGACGAAGCTGACCTCGAGATGCTCATCAAACAACGGTTTCGACGACAGATCCGGGAAAATAAATACGAATTTGTTTTTGCCTTGAACGGTAAGGAAGCCTTGTTAAAACTACAGGATCATCCTGATGTGGAAGTGGTGCTAAGCGACATCAACATGCCCGAATTGGATGGGTTATCCTTATTAACTGAATTACCTAAAATCAACCCGTTGATAAAAGCAGTGATGGTATCGGCCTATGGCGATATGGAGAATATTCGCACAGCCATGAACCGCGGCGCTTTTGATTTTGTATGTAAGCCGGTAAACTTTGAAGACCTTGAACTGACCATAGAAAAAACAATCAAGCAGGTAGGGCAATTGAAAAATACGTTGCAGGCAATTAAAGAAAACAACATCCTACGCATGTATGTTGATGAAACAGTTTTAAAATTCATGAACCGTAAAGAATTTGAAGAAAGCTTATTGCTAAATGAAAACATAGAGGCGACAGTTGCTTTTATTGACATCTGCAGTTTTACTTCCATCACCGAAAATGAACCGGCCGATAAGGTGGTGCAGTTGTTGAACAGGTATTTTGATGTAATGGTTAAAGAAATCATTGCGCAGGGTGGCCACATTGATAAATTTATTGGCGATGCAGTGTTGGCTGTATTTCGTGGCGAATACCATCTTGACCGTGCCATAGAAGCATCGCTGACTGTGCGTATGCAAATTGAAAAAATGCCCGACGAAGAAAATGGTTACAGGTTTCATCCACAAGTTTCTATTGGTATTAACAGTGGCGAAATGATCAGCGGAAATATCGGTTCTGCCACGTTGAAACGGCTTGATTATACAGTGATAGGTGATGTGGTGAATACAGCCCAACGTTTGCAAACAGCCGCAGAAGCCGGGCAAATTTTAGTAGATGAAACTTCGTATGAAAAAATAAAAGAGTCTTTTAATTTTAAATGCATCGGCGAATTGAATGTGAAAAATAAAAATCAGCAGCTTATTGCGTACGAGGTTTTAAGCTGAGAACTTCTCTTCTGTAAATTCCAAAATGGCTTGAGACTTGTGCCTGTAATTTTAAATAAATAGTCATGCATGAGCTTAATACTTCAAACGACTTAAATGCTTTAATGGATGACATTGGTGATGTCCCTATTGTAATGTTGGGTGAGGCTTCGCATGGCACACATGAATATTACACCTGGCGAACAGCTATTTCCAAAAGATTGATACAGGAAAAAGGTTTCAACTTTATTGGTGTGGAAGGAGACTGGCCGGATTGTTACAAGATCAATCGTTATGTAAAAGGTTATAAAGATGCCGGCGATAATATTCGTGATGTGCTTATGCATTTTGATCGCTGGCCAACCTGGATGTGGGCCAATTGGGAAATTGCAGCCTTGGCAGAATGGCTAAGAACATACAATAAAAATCTGTCTGCCGATAAAAAAGTTGGCTTTTATGGCCTGGACGTTTATAGCCTGTGGGACTCGATGCAGGAAATGATGAAGTATTTGGAGAAGGAGGACACGCAGGCTGCCCAGTCTGTAAAAAAAGCTATTCAATGTTTTGAACCTTACGAGGGGAATGAACAGTTATATGCAAGATACTCTTTAACCGAACATTCCTGCAGGGATAAAGTGCTGGCTTTACTAAAAGGGGTAAGCATGAAAGCACAGTTTTTGGATGGCGACCGCGAAGCTGGATTTAATACAGAGCAGAATGCATTAATTGCTGTGAATGCTGAAAAATATTATCGGGCTATGATGAGTTTTGATAATGAAAGCTGGAACGTAAGAGATACGCATATGATGCAAACATTGGATCGTTTAATGAAGTTTCATGGTGCAAAAGCAAAGGGAATTGTGTGGGAGCACAATACGCATATTGGTGATGCCAGGGCAACCGACATGAGAAAAGCAGGCATGGTAAACATCGGACAATTGGCAAGAGAACAATATGGTGTAAATAAGGTTTATTTGGTTGGCTTTGGAACTTACCAGGGGAGTGTAATTGCCGGCGAAGAGTGGGGCGCATTGATGGAAGAAATGCCGGTGCCCGAAGCACGGGAAGGCAGCATAGAGCACCAGTTACACCATGAAGGTGCACACAACCGTTATCTTCTTTTTAATACTGAAGATGCAAGAAAGCTGTACGAAACTTCCATTCGTCACAGGGCTATTGGCGTGGTGTATGATCCGGATAGGGAAAGGTATAGTAATTATGTTCCTTCCATCATGTCGCAGCGGTACGATGCTTTTGTTTTTTTAGACCAGACGAAAGCCCTGCATCCATTGCATTTGAAACCACACGATGAAAAAATGCCGGAGACTTATCCGTTTGGTGTATAAATCGTCATTCCTAATGACACAAAGAAAAAGCGCAGATGAGTAGATATCTGCGCTTCTTATAATGAATTCTACACTTTGTTATTTTGATATAGAGATCCCGTTAATTTCTTTTAGTTTAAAATAGTTATTGGCTTTTGGCAAAAACACTTCTTTTTCTATCCACGAGATGGTAAGGTTTTTTCCAACAAGTGTATTTAACTTATCTCCGAAAAAGTTTTCCGAGCCTTCAAAATATTCCAGCCATATAAAATTGTGTTCCCGGTTCGACTGGTCTTTAATAGTGAGATAAACAAAATCTTTCTTATCCACTTTAAGCAATTTGCCGGAAGTGCTGTATTCCATTATAGCAGGTTCGTCAACTGTATTTTGGTCTTCCTGTGCCGAAATTTTGGCGAAAGTGATATAGCTTGGACATTTTTGCTTTAAGAGCTCTTTACCAATTTCAACGCCCAGTTCCCGCATTGCTTTTTTGTCAGTCATATCAAGGTGACTTTCTTCTGCAAGCTGCACAATATTCTACATGGCTACATTGGTAAAACAGTTCATGGCAGCGTCTTTGTATTGTTTTAAATTGGAACTGTCAACTTTAACCTTGGAAAGACAGTTGCAAATATCTTCAGCTGCGTTTTCCATGGTAGATTTGCCTCCTTGCGCACCAACGGTTAATGCTCCAAGAAAAAGAAATTGTAATAGAAAAATTTTTTCATAAGTAGTTTTCGCAATGATACAGATTTTATTTTACTGTCTCATAGCGTTGATCTGTCTTAATTTTACACTGATTTAAAAATTTATTTTATGTCGTTTGCTGCTATAAAAAAAGAAGAT
>JBQCHB010000399.1:0-9619 GCA_051955075.1 Flavisolibacter sp. | reverse complement strand
TAATTATAAGCCCTGGTAACCACCACCATTATCATCAAAAGAATAACGCCTGCCGATCTTTGCAGTCGCTTCCTTTATTTTTAAGAGGTTTGTTTCAGTAACAAAATAATTGTGCTTTACTGAAACATGCTGGTATTCAGCCGGCCTTTGAGGCGCAGGCAGAGCTCTTAGTCCTGCTACGTTTTGAGAATGTCTTTCACTGCTTTTCATAAACTTCTGTTGATTGTGTTTTTAAAAATCTAAATGATCAGCTGCAAAAACAGCAAACCGTCGGCAATTGCTTGCCATATCAATTGACACTCTTTATAAACTCCTGGCAGATGTTATAGGTAGGCACTTGAATAATTCCGATGTAAAATTACATGTGTAATGCAAAAAAGTGTAAGCGATATGTAGCAAGTATTACTATAACAAAAGAAGTTGGTACAGGCTGAAATACTTGCCTGTAAAGGATTACAGAGATTTAAATTACGATGTCCAACCCATTTTATACTTAGGCGGGTTAATGATTATTTAACAAAAGCAGAAACAAAACAATAAGAAGTGATTGCCTGCCCAATCTTAAAATCGCCTAATCACGTTCGGTTAAGGTTTCTTTTCGCTGTTGTTCAGTCCTTGCTTCTTCTTCCGGCGTTTGCTCCCGGCTTTCGTTTTTTTGATCGGCATTTTTGAAAGGATTATGCTGTTCTTTCATATTTTCTTGCTTTTGCTGCTCTTCGTTTCTTTTGCCAGCATTATTTCTGTCAATCTGCATAAAAAATAATTAAAGGTGAATAAGATCAGGGACGGAATTGGTAAAACAAACCCAGCTGCCACACCTGGTTTTTTACATTGCCCCGGCCCTTGGTAATATCACTAAGTCCAAGATTATAGCGGGCATCAAAGCCAAGTCCTGAAGCTGAGATAAAGCCAATCCCGAAAGCCCAACTTAAATCACTTTGCTTAAAGCTGTTCTTTTCACTGTACTCTACTCCGTTGTTATTCTTAAATTTTGCAGAAACCAAAGCACCTACCTGCGGGCCCGTTTCTAAACGCAAACCGCCGCGACCCAGGTACTGCAGTAAAAATGGAATGTTGATGTAATCAACTTCTTCTGTTCCATCAGAGAATTTGGCGCCCTGGGTTGAAAAAACTATTTCCGGCTGAATAGCCAGTTTGGGGTTGTGCGTATGGATGTGTGCCAGGGCACCAACGTGTAAACCTATTCTTGGGTCGGCCGTATGAATATTATAATCAGCAATGTTCACTCCTCCTTTTATGCCGAATTGGACATTGCTTCTCTGTGCAAAACATAACAACGAGATAAAAGCAAAACTTATAAGCAGGGATACTTTCTTCATAGAAGATATTTACCCACCTTCTTGCAATTTTGATACCATGAAGCTTAAACAACTGCGTCTTCGAAGAATGTTTTATTTAAAAACCTCATTCAGCAGTCCTGCCAGGCGGATGCCACCTTTCAGCAGCTGCTCATTTAATGTAGCTACGTGATTAAAATTATACTCATAGCCCAATCTTGAATTGGCGGCAGGTGCATTATCGATCAGGTTTTGTGCAATGGTATACGAATCATATAGCCATGCTGTAACCGGCTGTTTGATCCATATCTTCTTTTGAGAAATTGTAGGGAAGTTAATCGCCTTAGCATATTCAGTATAGCTCAGTTGCTGGTATTCGATCAGGTTTTCATCCCAAACACGATGCAGGTTTGAAGGCGTACTAAACCAGTTCACCTTTATTTCATTACCACCTGTGGTGCCTGCCGGGCTTACATGCAGCGGCTGGCTTAGATCTTCCGCTATATGAATCAGCAAACGCAGGTACATTAGTTTTTTACCCTTTGGTAAATTCTTTTTCTTCAATTCCTTTATCAGGAAATTCAGTTTTGTATACGCATCAACAGCTGTATCTGTTTTCAGATAATCTTTCATTTGCTGATAGCTTAATCCTTTCTCAAAGTTCACATAATGCCACGGGCTCAGGTATCTATAAGCAGTATCTGATTTAATAAAATCGGCCCAGTTACTGGCCATGGCGATTGATTCGTGCCCCAGTATCTTTTGAATTTCAGATCTGGCTTTAGCTGTTAAATAAGTAGAGGCAATTTCGCCTACAATCCTGTGGCCAAGCATTCCCCAGGC
Source organism: Flavisolibacter sp. (assembly GCA_051955075.1). Taxonomy (GTDB): domain Bacteria; phylum Bacteroidota; class Bacteroidia; order Chitinophagales; family Chitinophagaceae; genus Flavisolibacter. The sequence goes on along the minus strand of JBQCHB010000399.1, from coordinate 7,478 downwards.
CATAGATTGCAATGGGAGATAAAAAAAGAAAAGAACAAAAAATATTGTTGCAAAGATTTTTTTACGCATAACTATACATATAGGATGCGCAAAAGTAGAAAGATTATGCTAAGGCTGGAGATTGTTGATGCAAAAATTCTTTGCCGAATCTCTGCCAGCTGCAATAAAAACCCACAAACTAAAAATTAAGACAGCAGCGGCAGAGAGAACGGCAGGAGAAAGTATTCATCATAGTTTAGTTACCACCACTTCCTCAACTATGCGGCTTGTAGTAGCTACCTTAAATGTTTGGCTTTGCTTTTCATTTTGCGCTGTCAATGTAAATAACAGGTCGGCATTGCCTAATTCAGCTTTATTAAAACGGAATTGCTTTGAAAAGTTTTTTTCGTTGAACTTGGCATTGTACAAAACAACGCCATCAGCATCTTTCACTGTTACGTAAAAAGATTGTCCTTCTTTGTTATCGTAGCTTAGCTGAAATACAATTTGGTCGTTGATCGTACCCATATATTTTACCAGGGCAGGCTTTTCTGTGTTGTTACCATCCGCAGCAAACAGATTGCTTGTAGTTAAAGACAAAACAAGAATAAAAAGAAAAGAAACTTTGCTAACGGTGTTTGCGATGTGCTTTTTCATATTGATAGTTATTAATTACTAATGATCTTTATTCAATGAAAGCAATCGCAGGGGCGCAAGCAGGATTAAAGAATTATTGAAGAAGTTGTATTGAATAATTCTGATGCAAAAATAGTGTTGAAGAAAGGCGACTCAAATACATTTTGCGGGCTGCTTTACAATGGCAAACTACTTATTAAACTGTTAAAGCCCTTTACAACACTGCGTTCTATGAAACTAAAATCACCACAGCCAAAGTAGTATTACGGGGAAATAAGCCATAAATACTTTAAACCAGATGGCGCTTCTGAAATTAAAAAATACGCTAAGTGCAATTACCTAAGTCAAAAATTATTATATTTTATGTGCATACAATTCATACATGGTTTATAACAATTCATTCTTTTTAAAATTCAACCAATGGGATAGTTTAGCGCAGGCATTTTTAAAGATGTTAATTTGTAAATGAATGCCCATGAATATTAGTATTCCCAAATACACCAGCAAGGATTTTCCCATTATGGTGGCTACCATGCTGCCTATGACCCTGCTGATGAATTTTTTTCTTTTCGGCAAGCGATACTTCAACGAAGCGGATGTTTTTTGCTGGGCTACGCTGGTAACTTTTATCCTTTTATGTGTTGCCTTTTTTGCTTATGGCCTTGTGGCTATTTCTTTACGTAACAGGTTTCCGCATGACCAGGAAACGTTTAAACGCTTTGTCATTTCCATCACCCTTTTCATTATCATGACAGGCGTTTACCTTTCTATTCTTTGCCGTGGTTATGATGTTTTCAATTTCGTTGGATTTGAATACAATGAATCCAATTTTGCCAAGTGCTATGTGACGTTCGTGGTAATGAACATTTTTTTGACGTTTTTAAATGAAGGCGTTTACAGGTTTGAGTCTTACCGCAAAAATCTTACTGAAACAGAGCAGCTGAAAAAAGAATATATGCAAAGCCAGTTGCTGGGTTTAAAGAGTCAAATGAATCCGCATTTTTTATTCAACGGACTGAATACTTTATCGAGCCTAATACAGGAAGATGCCGAAAAAGCAGAAGATTTTTTAGACCACATGAGCAAAGTGTATCGCTACCTGCTTCGCAATAACGAAGAACAACTGGTAGGTCTGCAAACAGAAATTAATTTCATTAAATCCTATTATTATTTGCTAAAAGCAAGACATGCTGACGGGTTAAATCTTTCCATTGAAGTGAATAACAGGTACGATCAAAAGCAGGTGCCACCCTTAACCTTACAAATGATTTTCGAGAATGTTTTAAACCTGAATACAGTAAGCAAAAACGAACCTTTATCCATTGAAATAAAAACGATAGATAATGAGTTGGTTATTGTCAACACTGTACAACCAAAAGTTAATTGCATTGATTGTTTTGATGAAGGGATTGAAAACATCGCCAATAAATTCAGGCTGCTTTGCCAAAAAGAAATTGTAATAGAAGAAACTGCCACGGAAAGAATTATACGATTGCCTTTGTTGCCCAATAAAGAACTGATTGACGCATGAAGAAATGGATGAAGCCAACGAGAATTGAATGGAGATCATTTTTTGTAATGATGCCCCTGATATGCCTGTTGCTGGACAACCTTTTGTTCGGATACAGGGCATTCCAGGATATTAAAGTGTGGCTTTATTCCTTTCCCTTAATTTACCTGATCGGGTGTATTTCATGGTATGTTCAGATAGTGCTGATGAACGAACTGCGGGTTCGCTTTCCCAATATAAAACAAACAGGCTTGCGATTAGTCATTCTTGGTTTGTCGCATTTTTTTATACGTTCATTGGCTTTTGTTGCTATATTTTATTTTTACGACGCTATTCATTTTCTCGCATATAATTTAAACACAGAACGGTTACAATTTGCCATTTACTGTAGTTTGGGTCTTACGTTAATGGCAACTTCTATGTGGGAAGCGGCTTATACTTTTAAACAACTAAAATCTTCGGGTGCTGAAAAGGAAAAGCTGGAGCAAATGACCATTCAGCAGGAATTTGAAACGTTGAAAAGCCAGGTAAACCCGCATTTTCTTTTCAATTGTTTCAATACGCTTTCATCGCTAATTTCAGAAGACAGGAAACAAGCTGAAGCTTTTCTGAACGAATTGAGTAAAGTTTATCGTTATCTTCTACGCAATAATGAAGATGGCTTAAGCACCTTGCAAACAGAAATAAGATTTATTCAATCATATTATCGCTTGCTTAAAACAAGGCATGGCGATGCTGTTCAGGTGGAAATTGAAATTGATAAAAAGTATGAACAATATCTCTTGCCTTCTTTGAGCTTGCAATTGCTGGTGGAAAACGCCGTAAAGCATAATGTTCTTTCGAAGAACAAGCCTTTGGTAATTGACATTTTTACCACCACAGGAAATAAGCTGGTTGTCAGCAACAACCTGCAGTTGAGAACCATCAAAGGCCCTTCAAATAAAATCGGTCTTGAGAACATAAGAAGCAAATATGACCTGCTGAACCAGCCCGGATTCCAGGTATTGGATGATGCAACAAGTTTCAGTGTTGTATTACCTTTAATCTGGAGCAAAACACCTGCGCCAAAAACAATTGTTATCGAACCACTATAAAATCATGCACATGAAAATTTTAATTGTTGAAGACGAAGACCTTGCTGTAAAAAAGCTAAAAAAAACATTGCAGAGCGTTGACGAAACAGCAAATGTTGTAGGCGAAGCTGACAGCATAAAAAGTACGGTAAACTGGCTGCAAAACAATCCGGCTCCCGATCTTATCTTAATGGATATTGAACTGGCAGATGGACAGAGCTTCGAAATATTCAATCATGTGCAGGTAAAAAGCCCGGTTATTTTTATTACTTCCTACGATGAATATGCGCTGAAAGCTTTTAAAGTGAACAGCGTAGATTACTTATTAAAGCCTGTACAAAAAGAAGACCTGCAGACGGCGCTTGAGAAATACAGGCAGATCAAAAAAATGTACACAACAGAGCCTGCCACCCAGCAAGTGCTTATTGAAGATTTGGTGAAAGAACTTCAGCAAAAATTACAGAACAAAGAATTCCGCAAACGTTTTTTAGTGAAGCATGGACAAAAACTGGTTTCTGTTGAAGTGGATGATATTGCATATTTCTTTAGCGACGGCCGGTTGAACTTTTTTAAAACCTTCGACAATAAAAAATTTGTGGTGGATTACACCATGGACGAGTTGAATGAAATGCTTGATCCTGAAAAGTATTTCCGCATCAGCCGCTCCTTCTTTATTTCGGTGAACAGCGTAGCACAAATTCATGATTATTTTGGCAACCGCCTGATGCTGCAATTAAAACCTGAAACAGACAAAGAAGCTATTGTAAGCCGCGAAAAAGTTACTGAGTTCAAGAACTGGCTTGGTAAATAGCTGGTTGAAAGGTTGATCTGTTGACTGGTGGCAAGTACTTTTAAAATCTCTGCATCAACTTATCAACCATTCACCTTGTCAATTTTTCAACTATACTTCTACCCTTTCAAAGTCACATACAATACTACAGAAAAGCTTTTGTGGTCGGTTGTTATGTCCATTGTAGCCGGTAAGGTCTCTGCCCTTTTCTGAATAAATTTTCTAAACCGGTTTCTAAACTCTGTGGTCGACTGGTCGCATTCCGAAAGCAGTTCAATCAGCATTTTTGATTTTGCCTGGTTGATGTTAACAAATATCTGCCTGCAGCATGCGTTATCAAGTAAAAAGGTCATCGACTCTTTGTAGAAAAAGAAAAGATCGTGGCGCAGCTTCATGTCTAATTCCAAAGCCTGTATTTTATGATCAACGATCAGGTCTATATCTACATCATATTCCGACCGCATACCATCAGTCAGCTCTTTTATGCGCAATACGGTTTTGCGCATGCTGTCATTTTGCGGATCAATGCTCCAAAGCATGTCGTCCATAGCTTCCATCATGTGGCGGCTTTTGTTACTGATCTGCCCTATAAATTCCTTTGACTGGTCAATGTTCTTATCTGCTTTTATCTTGGCCATCTCGCTCAGCACATTAATATTGTTGAGTGTATTGCTGATCTCTGTATGCAGGTTGCCCGCTATCTGGCTGCGCATTTTTCGAAGCGAATCTTTTTTACTGATGCGTTCTTTATCTATAATGTACAGAATACCTGTGATCAATAAAACAACAAGGCCATAAAACCAGGCAGTATTCCAAAATGGAGGATGTACAATAATAGGAATGGACGCAACCTCCTCGCTTGTTAAACCATCTGTGTTTTCACTTTTTACTTTGAATGTATATTCTCCCGGCGGTAAAAAATTATAAGCTGCGTCTATAGGCCGGTCTGTATGTATCCAGTCTTTGTCCAACCCTTCCAGCATATAAAAATAGTGCAGCTTCCGTTGCTGCAAATAACTAAGGGCACTGAAGTCAATGCTGATAGAAGTGTTATCGTAACTAAGCATCAGCTTGCCCGCTTTCTGTAAAGAATCAATGGACAATGTTTTACCGCTAAGTGCTACAGACGTAATGTAAGGCTTGGGTGGCATTTGCCGCTGGCCAAAAGTAGCCGGATCGAACACAAGAAAATTATGATCAGAAAAAAAGACAAGCCTGCCATTCAACAACTCTTTTGCTCCAGCGGCCACAAACTTATCATAAGCAATGCCATCTCTCCTGTCAAAATAACTGACAATTTTTTTCTGAAAGTTTACACGGCATATACCGTTGGTCATGCCTACCCACAAAATTCCCTTCTTGTCTCTTTCCACCGACAGTGCAGTGTTTGATGGTAAGCCATCTTTTTCAGAAAGAAAACTGATCTTATTTGTTTTTGTGTTGATGATGTTCAGGCATCCGGCTGTTACGATCAAGGTGCTGTCGTCATAGTAACCCATGTCCGTTGGTGTATTATCGAACAGCCGCTCCCCTTCTTTTCCTTCTTTGGTGAATGTTTTTAAAAGCTTGCCTGTTTTGGCATCAATCTTTAATAAGCCTTTTTCTTCCGTACCCACCCAAACGTATCCCTGGTAATCGTAGTGCACCTTTTGTACCCTGGGTGCCGTTTGCAGTATTATTTCATATCCTTTGGAAGGATCGTTGCCTGCTTTTTTGTAATCCCATTTGATAATTTTTCCTCTCTGTGTTCCAAACCACATATTGCCCGATGTATCATCGTCTATTTGCCTGATGGTTTCTTTGCCAAATATTTCGGGATACAACTCTTTAGCTTTATTTGCTTTTGGGTCGTACACCACGATGCCGCCACTTTGCAGGGTGATCCAAAGATTGCCCGTTTTATTGCTGACGGCCATATCCCACACGGTATAGTGTTTTGCTTTTTCACCAAGGCCCGAAGGCAAAGGAATGGGATTGAAACTATTATCGTAACAGTAAATACCCGACGAACCCCATGTGCCAATAAATATCTTTCCATCGTCCATTTGCAGCACCGAAGTAACAGGCCGTTCGTAAGCAGTTTTATCGCCGGGCCTGAAAAGGCTGTAGGTATTAAATATTTGCTTGTCCGGATTAAAAAAATAAATGCCGTTGTCGGTAGATAGCCACATATTATTCTCCCTGTCTTCAAAAGCATGAAAAACATAATCATACTTGATCCTGGGTTCGTCTAAATTCTCGCCCGACAATGGAATGAACGGCTGCGGTTCATCGGTCCACTCCACAAAAAACGGCATACCATAGATCCAAAGCCTGCCATTTTGTTGTTTTAAAAACCCCGAGATCTCATGATAGCCCAAAGGAGGCCACAGGTGAAAGCTGTCTATCTTTTTCGACGTATTGTTGTACCGGTAAATAGTTGCTTGTCCTTCATTAGGCGGCCAGCGGTAAAAAATAACGTCACCCTTAACATCGGTAAGCACAGCATAAGGAATACGGTATTCTTTCAGCGCCTCGATAATGGGGTCTTTGTCAACGTTGTGGCCCCTGTAATTCGAATGTTTCGTAACCGGATCGTACTGCACCAATCCGGAATCGCAACTGATCCAATATTTTTTTCTTGCCGCATCCCAATCAATATTATCAAACACCCATTTATCGGGCAGGGGAAATAAATTATTGGCAGGCACCAGTTGGTTCTTACTTTTATCATACACGTACAGCAAGCCATAGGACCTTAACAACAACTCACCCGACGGGAACTGCAGAAAAGTAGCAGGCGTATAAAAATGCTTTTTGCCAATTACAGGCACTTCCTTAAACAAAAATCTTTTGGTATCGAAAATGCCCGCCTTGTCGTTGTCGCCAATGATCCAGAGGTTTTTATCTCTGTCTAAAAACAGGGACATAATATGTGTACTGGGTATCGAAGCCGGGTTGCTTTCATCGGCCCGGAAGGTAACAAAGCTGTTGCCATCGTATCGCTGCAATCCGTTTACCGTAGCCATCCATATATAGCCATCGGCATCCTGAACCGTGGCGCTTACCGTGTTAGAGGCAAGGCCGTTGGATACAGAAAAATGTTTAAACGAATATTGCTTTGCATGTTGTGCAAAAGCAAAAGCAGTAAAAGAAAAGATAAGGATAGCAGTAAAAAGAATTCGCATGAAAGCAGCCAGGATTAAGTATTCAAATTTAGTACGTGGCGTCATCAAAACGCAACATTTCATGCACCAATAAAAACAATTCATACAATCTATCGCTCAATTCGTCTTTTCCACGCACTGGTTTACCGCAAACCATCGGGGTTACAATTCATGCAGCCGATTATCCATTTCATGCATAATGGTATTTACTTAGGCGCTGCATCTTCCCAGCTTTGTGCCTGGAAATAGCCAAACCCAAAACTCGAAACCCCAAACACAAAACTCAAAACCTTTCATCATGCAACGCATCAATATTTTCAACCAAATTCATAAAGGGCTGAGGG
>JBQCHB010000398.1:0-5375 GCA_051955075.1 Flavisolibacter sp. | reverse complement strand
GGAAAATATCAAAACACACGTCATACATGCGGGTAGAAACCTGCGCATGGAAAATAAAATGTTTGGTATGTGTGTTGCTGATCATTTTTAGTGAATGCAAATTTATAGACAATTAAGTTCTAAATCCAACTATATTTTACTTTTTGCCCTATAAAGATATTGGCAACCTTAAATATGGTTCGTTAAAACGTGCATTGGTTTCAACAAAGCTTTATAATTTGACGGCCGGGCACGATATTTTAATTGGTTTATTTACGATTTTTTTACCACAATAAACTTGCTATGCTCACCTTCGAAGAATATTCATCATTAGATGAAGACCTGCAGACGCAGGTTTTATCGCTGGATGGAGTTTACCTGGAATTGATCAGGAATGCCCGTAACCTCAACGTGGAATTGTATGCCCTATATAATTTTTATGTAGAAATATTTTTTGACAAAAACACTGAAGAGCCTTTGTACCTGAAGCCTTTTAAAAAAATGAAATATTTGGATCCTTATCTTGATCTGGTAGATATAGCCGAAGTGCGGGGATAAAACGCATTACTATAAATAAAGAAGCCGGTTTATTACAACCGGCTTCTTTGTTGAGCTACTAGGATTCGAACCTAGACAGACAGAACCAAAATCTGTAGTGCTACCGTTACACCATAGCTCAATCCGAAAGGAGTGCAAAAATAAAGGAGCAGGCAAGATGAACCAAATTTTTTCCTCCATATCCTCCAATTTTAAAAGGTTTTAAGATTTAGATCATGGTTAATGGTTCATTATTATGCACCTGTTCTCTTCTATGAATTATCAGCCATGAGGAATCGACTTCTCTCTGATAATACTTACATTTATAAAAACCTCTTTCATGCCGCCATTCAACCGCCGCAATTTTCTGCATAAAGCCGGACTTGCATCCGCCACGGCCATTTTATCTTCTTTAACAAAACCTGCATGGAGCAGGAATCTTGAAAAGGCGATCAGGGAAGTACAAAACCTGTCGCCGGAAGACCTAGCAACCGAAGAAGAATTTTGGTATTACATCCAGCAATCCTTTACAGTTTCTCCGGCTATCATCAATTTAAATAATGGTGGCGTGTCGCCAGCACCCAAAACTGTACAGGATGCCATGAAACGCTACTATGATTTTAGCAATGAAGCACCGAGCTATTATATGTGGCGCATCCTGGACCAGGGAAGAGAAACCCTTCGTGGCAACCTGGCAAAACTTGCAGGCTGCAGCCCTGAAGAAATTGTCATGAACAGAAATTCCTCTGAAGGGTTGGAAACTATCATTTTCGGATTGCCATTAAAGGCAGGCGATGAAGTGGTAGCTGCAAAACAAGATTATCCCAATGTTGTAAATGCATGGAAACAAAGAGAAAAAAGAGACGGCATAAAAATTAATTGGATCAACCTCGATCTGCCAAGCGAAGATGAATCATATCTCGTAAGACAATACGTTTCCGCATTTACACCCAGTACTAAAGCAGTTAACATCACGCATATTATAAATTGGAATGGACAAATCATGCCGGTTAAAAAAATTGCTGCTGAAGCCCACAAGCGAGGCATTGATGTGCTGGTAGATGGTGCTCACAGTTTTGCTCACTTCAACTTTACGATTCCTGAACTTGGGGCTGATTATTTTGCCAGCAGTTTGCACAAATGGCTGTATGCACCTATCGGCAGCGGCATGCTATATGTAAGAAAAGAAAAGATCAAAAGCGTTTACCCGCTATTTGCCAGCGACGATCCTTTTAAAGATGATATCAGAAAGTTTGAACATTTAGGCACAAGACCTTTTTTTATTGAACAAGCCATTGGTAAAGCAGTGGAGTTTCATGATATGATCGGTAGCGAAAGAAAAGAAAAAAGACTACACTATTTAAAAAATTACTGGATGGAGAAGGTGAAAGATATTCCAAAAGTAAAACTAAGCACATCACTAAATCCCAAATGGGGATGCGCTATCGGCTTAGTGTCTATTGAAGGAAAAAAACCTTCGGAGCTGGATAGTTATTTATTCAACAATCATAAAATCCATACAACAACCATTGAGTGGGAAAATATCAAGGGTGTCCGCATTACGCCCAACGTTTATACTACCACTAAGAACTTAGATGTTTTGGTAGAAGGTATTGCCAATTTTGCGAAGGCTTGATACGATAAAGAAGTGGTTGAATTTCAATCACCGCTATTTCAATTTATAAGAATGCGATTTTTTTGACAACTGCACAACTACCTGCATCTTCATTTCATTCATTGCTCCTGATTTGTGTAGTTCGTGTAACAAAAGAACAGATTCCATAAAGATTTTATGGTAGAAACGCTAAAACGAAAAATTACATTATTGCAAGCTACCTCTATCAATATGATTGATATGGTGGGGATCGGGCCTTTTGTGGTCATTCCGCTTGTTATTGGCTATTTTAATAACTCGCTGTTTTTGTGGGCATGGATTTTTGGAGCCTTCATTGCGATAATAGACGGAATGATTTGGAGTGAGCTGGGTGCAGCATATCCACTGGCGGGTGGCAGTTATAATTTTTTGCGGGTGGCTTACGGAGAAAAATGGGGCCGGATGATGAGTTTTTTATTTGTGTGGCAAACATCAATACAGGCGCCGTTGGTGGTAGCTTCCGGCTCTATTGGTTTTGCACAATATTTTCAATACCTGGTACCGCTGCAACCTTTGGAACAAAAACTGGTTTCTGTTACTGTCATCGTTTTACTTACATTTTTACTGTACCGGAAAACTGAAACGATTGGCAAGCTTTCGGTTTTATTATGGATAGGGGTGATGGTAACAGTGGTTTGGATTATTGCAGGCGGATTTACGCATCGTCAAATCGATTATAGTTTTTGGCCAAAGGATAATAACCAATTTTTTAAAGCAGCCTTTTGGCTGGCATTAGGCCAGGGCAGCGTAAAAACTATTTACAGCTATTTAGGTTATTATAATGTTTGTCATTTGGGCGGAGAAATTATTAAGCCGGAAAAAAATATTCCAAAAAGCATTTTTATTTCCATTATCGGTATTGCCATTTTATACCTTTCAATGAACATCAGCATTGCCGGTGTTATTCCGTGGCAGGAAGCGCAAAAGCACGATTTTATTGTAAGCATTTTCATTGAAAAAATTTACGGTGTGACGGCCGCTAAAATTGCTACGGCATTGGTGCTGTGGGTGGCTTTTGCTTCATTATTTGCTGTGTTATTAGGCTATTCCCGTGTACCTTACGCAGCCGCTTTGGATGGAAATTTTTTCAAGCCTTTTGCCAAATTGCATCCAACAAAAAACTTTCCTTATGTTTCTCTTTTATTCATTGCCGGGTTGGGAATTATTTTTTCTTTCAGCTTTTCTTTAAAAGGTATGATCAGCGCTATTTTGGCCATGCGTATCCTGGTTCAGTTTATAGCGCAATCGGTTGGTGTGGTATTGCTGAGAAAAAGAAAGGGAGAAAATTCTTTGCCTTATAAAATGTGGCTCTATCCTTTACCGGTTATTGTTTCCATATTGATCTGGCTATTTGTTTTTATTTCAACAGGATGGTTTGCGCTGTGGGGAACTCTAATTGCTTTAACCGGTGTTGCGGTTTACTTTATTAAAAGTAATTTACGCCGACAGGTTCGTAAGAATGTTACAGTGTTGCCCTAAGACAATTGCCACATTTATCCTAAGTACAAAATATGTTGCGTTTGTAGCACTCTTCAAAAGAATCAATTATTCAGCAATGAGCAGGTAATAATTCTTTTTTCCTTTTTGTATAAGAAGATATTTTCCGTGAAGCAGAAGCGAACTGTCAATGGTCATTTGTAAGTTGTCGACTTTTTTACGATTGATGCTAACCCCTCCATTCTGGATCATTTTTCTTGCTTCACCTTTGCTTGGAAAAATATTGGTGTCGGTTAAAAGTGTAATTACGTCGGCGCCGTTTTGCAGTTGGTCTTTTGAATAGTTAACATGAACAATGCCTTGCATTCCTTTCAGATCATCTTCGCTTAAAGATTCGGTAGAAGCATTTTGTTGTGCAAATAATTTTTGCGTGGTTTCAATTGCTTTACTGTATTCCTCTACGCCGTGTACAAAAATGGTAAGTTCCTGTGCCAGCCTTTTTTGCAATACTCTTTTCGACTGGTCTTTATGATGTTCTTCAATTAAATTGTTGATCTCATCCTGCGGTAAAAAAGTAAATATTTTAATCCATTTTTCTGCATCGCTGTCAGCAGCATTCAGCCAAAATTGGTAGAACTGGTAAGGTGTTGTTTTCTCTGCATCCAACCAAACGTTGCCCTGCTCCGTTTTGCCAAACTTGCCGCCATCGGCTTTGGTAATTAAGGGACAGGTAAAGGCAAAAGCTTCACCACCTGCTTTTCGGCGAATTAACTCTGTGCCGGTAGTAATATTTCCCCATTGGTCGCTACCACCCATTTGTAATTTGCAATTCTTATTTTGATACAGCCAGTAAAAATCGTAGCCCTGTATAAGCTGGTAGGTAAATTCAGTAAAACTAATGCCGGTTTCTCCGTCGAGACGCTTGCGTACGCTGTCCTTACTCATCATGTAATTCACTGAAATATGCTTACCCACATCGCGAATGAACTGGAGGAAATTCATGTCCTTAAACCAATCATAATTGTTCACCATTTCGGCCGCATTTGGTTTAGAAGGATTGAAATCCAGAAATTTCATTAATTGTTTTTTGACGCCTTCCTGGTTTTTTTTCAGGACATTTTCGCTCAACAGGTTTCTTTCCGCACTTTTGCCGCTTGGGTCGCCCACCATGCCCGTGGCGCCGCCCACTAATGCAAATGGCTTATGCCCGGCTCTTTGCATGTGAACAAGAATCAATATGGGAACCAAACTTCCAATGTGTAGAGAATCGGCTGTCGGATCGAATCCGATATAGCCCGACGTCATTTCTTTCAATAATTGCTCTTCTGTGCCAGGTGTTATGTCCTGTATCAGTCCCCGCCAGCGTAATTCTGCTATCAAATTCATGTGTAAAAATGGCTTTAGGCGGCAAAAGTAAGACAGCAAAAGGCAATTTTGGCGCAGTACTTTCGTTTATTCAGCTGATTTCATAGACAAGCCATTATGAATTTGAGCTTTTAAGAATTACATTTGTCGCGAAGTCTAAATCGTGAAAAACCAGTACTAATCCCGCTTATCTGAAAATTGACGCAATGAAAATCATCCACCTGGCTCTCGCAATGGTAGTCCTTACCAGTGTAACCACAGCATCTGCACAATTTCGCAAATATTCCAATGAGTTTTTAAACATTGGCGCCGGTGCCCGCGGCTTAGCTATGGGCAGTGCACAAGTAGCGTCGGTGCAGGATGGAACGGCAGGCTACTGGAACCCGGCAGGTTTAACCGGTGT
>JBQCHB010000397.1:0-11034 GCA_051955075.1 Flavisolibacter sp. | reverse complement strand
ATTAAAGGTTTCAGGCAGTTTGAAGGACGTTCCCACGTTGCGGTTGCGCAGCACACCAAACTGGCGGAAAACATCAGCTTTAAAAGAAAGAAGAGAAGGCCTGTAGTTGAAATTAAAATCGCGGATCAAAGCCAACCACGGCGAACTTGTTTTAAATACTTTTTTCAGCGGTTCAATAAATTTTGGCTGCGGCGCAAAATTATAACCTAAAGCCGCTCTTGTACTTTTAATATCTTCCAACTCAATTATAGGATTGGTTCTTTGCTGATGCGTGAAAGAATAATTAAGGTCGATGTTGGATATATCCCAGATCTGCGGCGCCTTGCCATTGGTTTTGTTTTTCTTTACGCTGGTAAAGGTCAGCGTTTTGATAGTGGTTTCGTCTATCGCATCCCTTCTTATGGAATCGGCAACCTGCTTGTTTGGTGCACCATTAATTTTATCCTGCAATTTCAGATCAAGATCATAAGGGTCGTACTGCGGCGTACTTAATGATTTGCTGTAACCTGCGTACATCGGAATTTGAATGCCCGCATCTTTAGGCAACAATTTTCCAAGATCAAGATTTGAGCTTATGTCGAAAGTGGTAAGGTTTTCACGGCTTCTTTCGTTCACATTCTGTTCCAGCGTACCAAAGCCATTGCTTTTAAAGCTACCGGTAAAATTGATGTTACCCAGATCAGCCAGCCTGATGTCCACACGGCCCAAAGCTGCATAACCACCTTTTTCATTCAATTTTGACAACCGCAGTTCATTAAACCAAGCTTCGGCATTTACCGTTTCCTGCCCTTTGTTTTCTATACCCAAGAACATGCCTCTCACTTCACCCAGATTAGGATTACCTATGATAGCATATTTTTTCCCATCGGAACCAATTTCACTATAATAGGTAGCAGGCGATACCCCCGAACCGTTACGTTTGATCTTTAGTTGTGTAAGTATGCCCAGGTCAAAATCCAGGTTGTTTTGTTCCGGCCAAATAATAGTAGAATCGGTGGTAAAGCCCCACGGTGTTACTTTCAACGGGATCTTTACCTCGTAATAATTACTTACAAAATCGTTCCCAATACGAACAACAGCATTCAGATCGCCGGTGTTGATATGAGTGCCCGGCGCCAGTGCATCTTCTACGTGTACAAACATCAACATTTGGCCGTATTGGCGGAGGTCAAGGCTCATAGTTTTAAAAACACCGCGGCTTTGATCCTGCAATAAATTGGTCAATCGTAAGCTAAGCGATTGCTCGTTCAGCAAAAGCTGCACATTATTATTGCTGATCTGCTGCTGGCGTTCAATACCCGGTGACTGGCGGTAAGGAATTGGTTCCCGCTGGTCGTTTTCTTCCAAGTTCACAGCCAACACATCTACCTTGGTTGGATCATTAGTCGGCAAAGGTGTAAAGTTCCCCGTAGTATCCGTTTCGTAGGTAAACTTGCGCCATTGATTTCTTACCAGGTCAAGCTGTGCAAAACGCAGCACCGTTGTATCCTCGAAATTGGTAAGAAACATACGAATGAAGCGTATGGATTTAAAATCGGGTATGTTGCCCACTTTAGCCTGGTAATCTTTTATGGGAATGCGAAACAGATACCATTGTTCAGGTCTTGTACTGCCATCGGCCAAACGAACATTTACATTTCTAACATCGGTGATGTATTTGTTGTTGGTGGCATCCATGCCGGGTTTTAACTCAACGCGGTATTGAAAATATTCTTCTACCTCGTTCAAAGTATTGTCCCTGTTTAGTTCTTCCTGGTCGGGATAGAGCGTAAAGGCATTGGTGAATTGATCGCTGTTGGTAGCTACAGGTGAATTGCCGTGCGGATTATTAATGTCTTTGTACCGTTCCAAAATTCCGGCTACAGGTGGCTGATCGTAAGTAGCATCACGATAACCTTTAAAATTATCTGCCGACGGATCGGCTTCGGCTTTTTTATAAATGGGTGAAGTATTGCCAACAACAGAGGCCAATTGACTAAGATAAGGCTGAAACTTACGCTGCTCAGCCGTGTCGGTCAATCCATCAAAACCCACGTCCTGGAAAGGCCTGTCAGCCGGATCGTTGCTAAAGGCATTGGTTACCTGTATGGGGTTGCGGGGCACTTTTCCCCATGCCGTTTCATCTACCGGCAAATTAGGCTGCGTAGGTGATGGCAGGCCATTTTCATATTGGCGTTTGCCATCTTTTAATACGTCCTCAGAAATGTCGCCAAGGTCAAAATACAATTCGCCACCTTGAGGATTGCGATTATTTAAAAATGGATTCTGTACCCAAAACTCAATGAACTCAATATTGCTGGTCTCAAAATCTGTTTGGTCAATGCTGCGCATAATACCGCCCCACGATTTCTTTGGTGTCAGAAAATTACCTGTAGCCGGATCTAAATCGCTTGTACGGAAATTATAAGGACCTCTTTCTTTGGGATAATAAGCCAGGTCAAAAGTCGTCAATAGGTTTTGCCCCAGGTCATTGGTACGTTCGGGGAAGATTTCAGTTGACAAAACTTGTCTTGTTTCTGGCTTTGATAATTCAGCAAGGTTATTTCGTAAAGGATTATTTGAATTTTTCCTTTCCTGTAATACCGGCTCAATATTATACCAGGCCAGTTTTGCACGGTTGTAGCCACTAGCCAAATCGTTGTTCAAAGTAGCTTCGGGGAACAAAATATTGTTATTGGCATCCGGCGCATTTTGCGGCGTGGAAGCCATCGTCCAGCTTATAAGTGGGAAGCGAAGATCGACCGTGCTGCGGGTTCCTTCAAAATCGTCAATATAAATAGAACCCTGGCCGCCCTTACCAATTTGCGGCGCATGGCCCGGATCTAAAACTGCCGCTTCGCCATAAGCCGTGATGGAAGACATGGCCTTGGTAGAATAAAACGGAAGCTTGTTCAGCCATTTGGTCATTCGTGGAAAATCGCTGCGGTAGTCGAAATCAGCGCCATACATCGTATTACGGATGGGGTCTTCGCCATAACCCTGCTTGGTAAAATAAGGCCGTTCACTCAAACGCACCATGGTGGCGCCAACGGTTAACTGGCGATTCACTAAATAATCTAACCGCAGCCCTAAATAATTGCGCTGCTGCAAACCAAAACTGGCATTGTTTTCATAACCTACCTGCACCGGCAAACCCGCCTGGATGATGGAAGGGTTAACGATACGCAACGTGCCAAGGTCATAGTTGATTTCGTAATCAATTCCTTCCTGCAGCAGACGGCCTCCGGCGGATACGGTTACAGAGCCACGGGGAATATTAAAGCCCAACTGGTAATCTGTATTTACAGATGATTTGGAACGCCCCACCAATTTGAAACGATCTAAATTGGTATAGTTCTGAGCAATGGCCTTTATGGTATCGTACAATGGATAATATAAATACTGGGCACGGGCCGCCGGGTCTGAATACACATAATCCAAATCGTGGCCAAAGGGTTCCAGCACAGGAAAAATAATGCGGCTTTGAGAAGATATGACCGTAAAGCCTTCAATATAATCGAACAAACCATCGGGCTGCGGGTCGTTCTGATTATTTAGCCGGTCCAAATTATCCAATTGAATAATGGGAACGCCTTTGTATTGATCTAACATACCGCTGCTCGGTGGCAGGTATCTTTTGTCGCCGGCACTGGGCTCTTCATAAGTAACATCCAGCCTGAAATCGTTTCTCTCCAACTGGCCAAAACCTACGCTATACACGTTTTTCATCATCAGGTCCCAGAGAGGCAGGTTGGTGCGCTGCGATGTGGCCTTTAATAATTTTAAGAACAAAACTTTCTGAGAATTACCGCTGCTGTCCGGCGGAATATCCTGCGAAAACTCTCCTACCTGGTACACCTGTCCGTTGTAAGTGTATTGGAAGGCTACGCCTAACACCTCGTCGGGTTGCAAGGGCTGGTTTAAAGAAAGAAAACCGATTTGCGGGTTAAAATAATAATCGCTTGGCAACAGTTTGCGGGCAAAGGTTTTTTCAAAATCCTGTACCGGCTGAAAACCCATGCCGGTAAGAGCACTTTGAACGGTGCTGGAATTGCGGGTATTTGGATTGGCAGTCAGTCTTTGAAAAAGATCGTTGGCGCCATTACGGGGTAAGGAATCGGGCGAGCCTGTCAACAAAGGATTATAAGGTTTCGATTCGCCCATGTCCATGAAAGCCACTACATCTCTCGTATCCGTGGTGGCGCCGGTTCTGTTTGTTACCCAAACTTCCACCCTTAATATCTGTACATTCGACCGCACTACAGGCAGGTCTTTCATGGCCTTGTTGTAATTGTTCCGGAAATACTGCGCCATTAAAAAGTGGCGGTTCTCTTCATATTCATCAGCACGAACACTGAATGATTGTGTAGCCGAGCCGCCCTGCAAACCAAGCGACTGCCGCTGCGAACGCTGGTTGGCTAAAATGCCCGAAACAAAGAGCTTTCCAAACTGCAACTGCGTTTTAACTCCAAAAAGCGACTGGGCACCGGGTATCAGCGTTCCTTTGGAAGAAAAGCTGACATTACCCATCTGGAATTCTTTCAGTATCTCGTCTTCCTTGCCGTGATAATCTAATTTTAACTGGTTCTCAAAATCAAAGTTGGCAAGGGTGTTATAATTGATCGGCAGGTTGATCTTATCGCCGATCTTGGCATCTACCTGCAATTGTGCATTTTGATTAAAATCAAAACCGCCGGTTTTACGTGCCCGTTCTGGAAGCGTTGGATTCTTTATGTTCTGTCCCTGGTAACCGGCCGACATATCTACGTAACCCGAAGGCCTGATCTCTACTTTCCCATTGCCGGTAATGCGGTTTACCCAATCTTTTGAAAAACCAAACTTTGGCTTGAAGTTGCGGCGATTAAGATTGGAGAGCAGGTCAGCCCTTTTACGGAAATAATCATTCTCGTCCTGTTGGGCCTGCATTCTTAAAAACTCGTCCATTGAAAAAGTAGCCGGGCTGCGATAGTATTGGCTTCCAATTTTTTCGATGATGTAATACTGTTTGGTTTTGGGATCGTATTCAATTGTACGCTTTACAAAACCGGTATCTTTTAAATTAAATGGATTACGACTGGGATAATTATAAGGATCGCCGCGGCGGTCAGTTATGGGATAATGCGTTGTATCGGAAGTGCCGGCGGGCTGTTGCGAAAAGGCATTGTTCGCCTGCAGCAATGCAGACAAAACGATGGTAACTACCAGCGAACAAAACTTATAGGTAGAATTTGAAGCCAAGTCTTTTCTCCACAATTAGTTAGTCAATAAGGGTAATCAAAGGATTTGCAACGCTTTTTTGATCAGCAGTTCTACGCCTGCGCCCGGGTCTTGCGCCAAAACCTTTTGAATGGCCTGGTCAGCAGCCTGGCGGTTGATGCCTAAAGCAATTAGTGCATTTAACGCATCGGTCTGTAAAGTATTGCCCTTAAGGGAAGAAATATTTAGATCAGTATCAATAGGTTGCTTAGCCAGTTTGTCTCTTAATTCCACAACAATTCTTTCAGCCGTTTTTTTGCCAATGCCTTTTATGGCTTCCAAAGCCCTGGTATTGCCTTGTATGATAGCCCGGCTCAGGTCGTCAGGCTTCATATACGAAAGCATAACTCTTGCTGTGTTAGCGCCTACGCCAGAGATGGCAATTAACTGCAGGAACATTTCTTTTTCGGCCAGGTCAAAAAAGCCAAATAAAATGTGGGCATCCTCCCGAACAATAAGATGGGTTTGCAGCATGCCCTTTTCCATGTCCTGAATACGGGAATAAGTGTTGAGGCTTATTTGTACTTCGTAGCCGACGCCATTCACATCAACAAAAACATAAGAAGGAGTTTTCTTTACAAACTCCCCATTTAAAAAAGCGATCATGGCTGCAAAATAGCAAAAAGAATATTGAACAAGGTCAGAGAGAACAGAAGAACAAGGAACAAGGAATGATGAATGATGAAATAAAGCAATTCCTTTTTTGGAAAAAGAATGTTCAATTAGCAATGCTCAATGTTCAATATTCAATTAAAAAAGGCCGGTAGGAAAATCATGCTCGTTCTCTGATCATTGAAAATTGAACATTGTCCCGATGGCTATCGGGATGAACATTCTAAAAAGTACAAGAATACATCAAACAATTCCTTGTTCGTCATTCCTTGTTCCTTGTTCGATATTCTCAGCCCTCCGTATCTTCGCCTCCTTTAAATTCAGAAAATGATGCAGCAAAAAATAACAGCAGCCATTACAGCCGTGGGTGGCTTTGTGCCGGAAACAAAACTGACCAATTTTGATTTAGAGAAAATGGTAGATACCAACGACGAATGGATCAGGACGAGAACAGGTATTGAAGAAAGAAGGATCTTAAAAGAACCCGGCAAAGCTTCTTCAGACCTTGCCGCGCCAGCTGTTTTGCAATTGTGCGAAAAAAGAGGCATTAGTCCCGAAGAAATTGATTGCATTATTTGCGCTACCGTTACTCCTGACATGGTTTTTCCCGCTACGGCCAATATCATCAGCGATAAAGTAGGGGCTAAAAACGCCTGGGGTTTTGACCTGGGTGCAGCCTGCTCAGGCTTTTTGTACGGGTTGACTACAGGCGCCTCCTTAATTGAAAGCCGCCGCTATAAAAAAGTAGTGGTGGTAGGCGTTGACAAAATGAGTGCTATTATTGACTATAGCGACAGGCAGACCTGCATTATTTTTGGCGATGGCGCCGGAGCCGTTTTGCTGGAACCAAACACTGAAGGTTTTGGTGTGCTTGACAGCATTTTAAAAAGCGATGGCAGCGGCCGCCAGTACCTGCACATGAAAGCTGGTGGTTCTTTAAAACCTGCAACTGCAGAGACAGTTGCCAATAAAGAACACTTTGTTTACCAGGAAGGACAGTCGGTTTTCAAGTTTGCTGTAAAAGGCATGGCCGATGTTAGTGCCGAACTGCTGGAAAGAAACAAACTGACAGGCGATGACATTGCCTGGCTGGTTCCACACCAGGCCAACAAAAGAATTATTGATGCCACTGCCGACCGTATGGGCCTTTCGCATGATAAAGTGATGCTGAACATTCAACGTTTTGGAAATACTACAGCCGCTACCATTCCCTTATGCTTGTGGGAATGGAGACACCAATTGAACAAAGGAGACAATATTGTGCTGGCAGCTTTTGGCGGTGGATTTACGTGGGGAGCCACACTGGTGAAGTGGGCTTATTAAAGTTTGAATTTTATATTTTGAGGGCTTCTAGTTGTTGCAGAAGATAATGATCAAGATAACACCAAACCTAAAACCCAAAACCTAAAACGCTTACTTTTGCCCTCCCGATAGCTATCGGGATTAAAATTATATAGTAATGAGTATCCTTGTCAATAAGAATTCAAAAGTGCTGGTGCAGGGCTTTACAGGCACCGAGGGCACTTTCCATGCTTCGCAGATGATTGAGTACGGAACCCAGTTAGTAGGTGGTGTTACACCCGGCAAAGGTGGTACCACGCATTTAGATAGAAGAGTATTTAACACCGTAGAAAATTGCGTAAAGGAAACCGGTGCCGATGTTTCCATCATTTTTGTTCCGCCTGCATTTGCCGCTGATGCCATTATGGAATCGGCTGACGCTGGCGTAGCGCTAATTGTTTGTATCACCGAAGGCATCCCGGTGCAGGACATGGTGAAAGTGAAAAACTTTTTGCAGGGGAAAAATACAAGATTGATCGGGCCTAACTGTCCCGGCGTTATTACCGCCGATGAATGTAAAGTAGGCATCATGCCCGGCTTTGTATTTAAGAAAGGGAGAATTGGCATTGTATCCAAATCAGGCACACTTACTTACGAGGCAGCCGACCAGGTAGCCAAAGCAGGCCTTGGCATTTCAACCGCAGTAGGTATTGGTGGCGACCCCATCATTGGTACGCCCACCAAAGAAGCTGTTGAACTATTCATGAACGATCCTGAAACTGAAGCCATAGTAATGATCGGTGAAATTGGTGGCGGCATGGAAGCCGAAGCTGCCAGGTGGATCAAAGAAACAGGCAATAAAAAACCGGTAGTTGGTTTTATTGCCGGGCAAACTGCACCTCCCGGCCGTCGAATGGGACATGCCGGCGCTATTGTTGGCGGCGCTGAAGACACGGCCGCTGCCAAAATGAAGATCATGGAAGAATGTGGCATTCATGTAGTACAAAGCCCTGCCGATATTGGAAAGACCATGGCGCAGGTGATTGGTAAATAATAATTAAAAAGGCTACTCGTTGAAGTAGCCTTTTTTATTTCATTTTAGTGAGACGTCAGAACTGAGACTGTCTCACATTTCCCGTTTCAGGTCCACGATGTTTATAACAGCTCCTTTATCTTCTCCACTACCCTGTCCACCTCTTCTTTTGTATTGTATTTGCTGAAGGAAAAACGCACGGTAACAAAATCATCTGCTTTTTTCAATGCTTTCATTACATGCGAACCGGCATCTGCACCGCTGCTGCAGGCACTGCCACCGGAAGCGCAAATGTTATTGATATCAAGATTCATCAACAGGAATTCCGATTTCTCTGTTTTAGGGAAACAAACGCTCAACACCGTGTATAAAGCATCGGCGCCGCAGTTAAAACTTACACCTTTGATGTTTTCCTTTAATTGATCGGCCATGTACAATTTCAATTCTTTGATATAGGCACTTTCTTTTTGATAATCCTGCATGGCAATTTCCAGCGCCTTTGCAAAACCTACAATGCCATACACATTTTCTGTACCGGCACGCATGTTACGTTCCTGGCCGCCGCCAAAAATGAAGGGCTGAATGTTGATGTCTTCATTCACATACAAAATACCAACACCTTTTGGGCCGTGAAACTTATGTCCTGCCGCCGATATAAAATGCACATAAATATCAGCGAGGTTAATAGGATAGTGTCCTACCGTTTGCACACAATCGGAATGAAAAATGGCATTGTATTTTTTGCACAGCTCTCCCACTTTTTTAATAGGCAGCAATACACCAATTTCATTGTTGGCATGCATCAGGCTAACGAGGCATTTTTTACCAGCTTCAGTTTGTTCTGACAATTGTTTTTCCAAACTGGCAAGGTCAATGTGCCCGTCATCTTTCAGACTAACGAAGCTTACAGAAACATGATTGCTATGGCCATAGTGCTCTACCGTATGCAGCACGGCGTGATGCTCGATTGGCGAAGTAATGATGTGTGTGCAACCCAGGTCGCGAAGCGAAGCCGCAATAGCAGTGTTATTGCTTTCGGTGCCTCCGCTGGTAAAGAAAATTGAACCAGGCTTAACGCCAAGGATCTTTGCTACAGATTTTCTGGCGTTTTCAACAGCCAGTCTTGTTTCTCTTCCATAAGAATAAATAGAAGAAGGATTGCCGAAGTGTTCGGTCATGTAGGGCAGCATGGCTTCCAATACTTCTTTTGATAATGCTGTAGTAGCAGCGTTGTCGAAGTAAATCCTGTTGTCAATGTTTTTCAATGAAGAACCTGACTTTACGTTTTCTAAGGTTGTTTCGTACATGAAGTTTCGTTTTATTCAGATGGCTCAATAGCGAACAGGAACCTGAACGGAGCGTCGCAACAATCGCCTGATAGTAGCAATAAGTTCAGTACAAAATAACTACTTCTAATCAATTCGGGAACCAATCCCCATCGTTAGCTGCACTCCTTAATATCCTGCATCAATCTTTTGGCAATATTGTTAGCCGTAGTTTCAAAATTGCTCTCGGCATAAATGCGAATGATAGGCTCTGTATTGGAAGTACGCAAATGCACCCAGTCCGTATCGAATTCAATCTTCAATCCATCCTCCGTATTGATGGGGTTATTCTTGTACTTCTTTTTTATTTTATCGAAAATGGCTTTTACGTCAATGCCGTTCTCCAGTTCAATTTTATTCTTGGAAATAAAGTAATCGGGATAGTTGCCGCGGAAAGATTTCAGCCCTTTTTTGAAATTGGCAAAATGGGATAAGAATAAAGCAATACCAATCAGCGCATCGCGGCCATAATGAAAATCGGGAACGATGATACCGCCGTTGCCTTCGCCACCAATAACGGCGTTCATTTCTTTCATCTTCTTCACTACGTTCACTTCGCCAACAGCAGAAGGAAAATATGCGCCGCCATGCTTTTGTGTAATTTCTTTCAAAGCTTTGGTGCTGCTCATGTTGCTCACCGTGTTGCCCACTTTATTGCTTAAAATATAATCGGCCACGGCCACCAAAGTATACTCTTCGCCAAACATGCTGCCATCTTCGCACACAAAGCAAAGGCGGTCCACATCCGGATCTACAGCAATACCAAAATCGGCCTTTTGTTTAACCACTTCATTACTCAACGCGGTTAAATGCTCGGGCAGAGGCTCAGGATTGTGTGCAAATTTTCCATTCACTTCTCCATTCAACACAATTACTTCTGCAACACCCAACTGCTTTAGCAATTCGGGAACAATTAAAGCACCGGTAGAGTTGATGCAGTCAACCACTACTTTGTATTCTTTCTTTCCGATTGTTTCTTTATTGGTCAGCGGATATTCTAAAACAAGATCAATGTGCTTTTGCAAATAAGTATCGTCAGCTTTTACCATTCCCAGTTTGTCAACAATGGCAAAACCCAACTCCTCCGATTTGGCACGGCTTAATACTTCTGCGCCTACTTCTGCATCAATAAACTCTCCTTCTCCATTCAAAAGTTTGAGTGCATTCCATTCTTTGGGATTATGGCTGGCAGTGATGATGATGCCGCCATTTGCGCCTTCTTTTTTTGTGGCAATTTCTACCGTAGGTGTAGTAGAGAGTCCAAGATCAATAACATCAATTCCCAAACTTACCAAAGTATTGACCACCAACTGGCTTACCATACTTCCTGAAATGCGGCCATCGCGGCCCACCACAATTTTTGTAGGGAAAGATTTGTCCTCTCTTCTTTCGGCGATAATATTGCCGTAAGCGGCTGTAAATTTTACTACATCAATAGCGGTTAAAGATTCTCCTGGTCTTCCACCAATGGTACCCCTGATGCCTGAAATGCTCTTGATCAATGCCACAGAAACTGAATTTTATTGTGAACCCGTCCAAAACCGGTTG
>JBQCHB010000396.1:0-4602 GCA_051955075.1 Flavisolibacter sp. | reverse complement strand
AAAAACCTGGTGGCGCAAAATGGAATTCAGTTGCGTTTCTCTGATTATTTAATTGATTATTTGGCCGAGAATGGATTTGATGCGCAGTTTGGTGCAAGGCCGCTAAAGCGTTTGATTCAAAAAGAATTGATAAATCAATTAAGTAAAAAAATATTGTCCGGTGAAATAGAAAGATCACATCCTGTGCTGGCCGATGTATTTGATGGCGTTGTGGTATTTAGAAATGATGTTGAACAGCCACATACGGTATAGATGTTTACGGTAGCCTTGTTGTAGCATAGGGTATAATTACAAAGTCAAAATTCAACGTAAAAGTGTAATAGCTGGAATTTTTGAATTTTGACTTTTTGTTTTTTAATCAACGCTTTGTTTTAATAATGAAACCTGCGTTACCAACGCTTAAATAGTTTCGTAAGAAAAAACTTTATCAGTTGTTTCAATTAGCGTAGCGTTATATTTTTCCAAGGCAAGTGAAATATCAGCGTCAGAAAAATTTGCTGTAAGTGTGAAGTTATTAGTATTCATAAGATAACCAACAGAAACAAGCTTTGAGAATTTAGCCATTTCTATCAGGCAGGTAAACTTAAGGGTTCGCTTTTTCATTGGTGGTAGATATTAGGCTGACGTAAATCTAATAAAAAACCATGTGGAAAGTACACGTTGCCAATTTGAAAAAATTATGCACAACGAAATCTTAAAGGAGAATGAGAGGTGATGAGCCATCATTTTCAATTTATCCACATTTAAAATTATTCATGCTATGTGGCAAAAAGCTTGGCGATCGCTAACCGTGTTGGCATCGTATTAGTACAAACAAAAAATAAACAAGTTTTATGCAAACCAAAGAAAGGATCGCTTTAATGGATAAAATCCTGCGTGAACTGGATGATGTTATCAGCAGCCAAACATCCGTGCTGAAAAAGATTGCGCAAATAGAAGCAGACAATATTAATTTAAACGAATCTTCACTGGCCGATACGCTGCCAGACATTCACGAGCATGTTGATGCTGCGCTTACGGCAACCACAACGCTACAAGTAAAGTTTAAGGAGGTGCACGATGAGTTTGTAGTCAACAATCCTGTTGCGGAAGAATAGACTTGTCTATGGAATGCAACTGCTGCAAATCGTAAGAGCGGCCCTTGGAAATAATGATTAAGAAAACAGCGGAATTTCGTAACTTACTGTACACATCCCCTTCCCTTCGTAACTGCTTTTTCTTCATCCTTTGATACTGTTTTCTTCATCATCAAAAATTATTTTATGCTGGAAACAAAATCATCTCCGCTTGCCGGCACATCAACCGGTACTTTAACTGCTACAGGCTATGCTGCACAAGCAGCTTCCGTTCCATTAGCTCCATGGAATTTTGAAAGAAGGGCCGTGGGCCATCACGATGTTTTAATTGAGATACGTTACTGCGGCGTATGTCATTCCGATTTGCATTTGGTAAGAAACGACTGGGGCATGTCTTTATACCCAATGGTCCCTGGTCACGAAATCGTAGGTGTGGTAACTGCCATTGGTGACCATGTAAAAAAGTTTAAAGAAGGTGATACGGTAGGCGTAGGCTGTCTTGTAGATTCGTGCAGGGTTTGTGATAACTGCAACGAGGGACAACAGCAATATTGTTTGAACGGTTTCACGTTAACTTATAGTGGCATTGAAAAAGAAACAGGCAAGGTTACACAAGGTGGTTACTCTAACCGTATTGTGGTGAACGAAGATTTTGTTTGCCGCGTCTCTGATAAGTTGCCCTTAGATAAAGTTGCGCCCTTGTTATGTGCCGGCATTACTACCTATTCTCCTTTGCGCCGTTGGAAAATTGGTAAAGGCCACAAAGTAGGCGTTGTTGGTCTTGGCGGATTAGGGCATATGGCGGTAAAATTTGCTGCTTCTTTTGGTGCCGAAGTAACGATGTTAAGCACTTCGCCCTCGAAAGAAGCCGATGCCAAGAAATTAGGTGCTCACCATTTTGTATTAACTACCGATGAAGAAAAAGTGCAAAAGGTAGCCGGGCAGTTCCATTTTATTATTGACACTGTTTCGGCGCCTCATGACTACAACCTGTACATTGCCATGCTGAAAACAAAAGGTACTTTGATTTGTGTAGGACTTCCTCCGACACCTGCGCAATTGGCCATGTTCAATATTGTTTTCCAGGGCCGTGAAATTGCCGGTTCATTAATTGGGGGCATTGCTGAAACACAGGAAATGCTTGATTATTGTGCAGAGCATAACATTACCTGCAATGTGGAAACGATAAATATCAAGGACATTAATCATGCCTTCGAAAGAATGGAACGTAGTGATGTAAAATATCGGTTTGTAATAGATATAGCGACCTTGTAAGTAAAATACTGACACTTTTTTTAAACTACTGCTCAATTGGGCTTTTTGAAGTATTGCCGTAATTACACTATAAATAAAAGGGTGTTAACACGGTTGTTGTAATCAATAAAATTGTCAAATTTTGTTGTGTTAAGTTAGTAGCAGAAGTCTTGTTTCTCTCTCATGTGTTATAGATTAAGCCATTCTGATTAGAATGGCTTTTTTCATCTTTGTATAAAAGCACTTTACTGGCGATTGCATTAGTGATGCTTTCCCTTGCCTGCCACCGTTTTATTGGCATCTAATGCAAAGTGTAATCTCCCTTTTGTTCGCCTGTCAATTACTTCACCTATTGTATCTAAAAGATTTTGTTCTTCGATACTTCCCGACCAATGTTTTAAGCCTCGTACAAGGATAATATTTTGTGCCGGGGAGTTTGAGGATTTTCCATCATAACGTTCCAGGTACGCACTGTAAATTCCAAAGTTTTCCGGAACTATTTTGTAATGAGCAAGTCCGCCTTTATAATTGGCAATCGCACTAAACCACATACACAATTTTTGATGAGTATAGACCAAATTGAGTACCAGTTTAAAAACAAGGTGCCTAAAGTAACAGCAGTAGAAAAGCTGTATTAGGTTGGTCAAACTCTTCTACATTTTTAGGCTATTAGCTGGTATAAAGGAAAACGAAACAGGCTCAGTAATAATAAAGCCTTCTGAGAACAGAAGGCCGTTAAGTCCAATAATCCTATGAATTTCCAATACCGTTATTTTCAATTGCTATGCCACAGTAATCAAAGTTTATTGCGGTGATGCGTTTAAGATCCGACGTTGGTTGTTTTATAATCTTCGTTTAGCTGAACTTTTGTTTGCACTGCAGGCAGCAAAATATGGAATGATGAACCTTTGCCTTCTTCTGAAACAGCATAAACTGAACCTTTATGGTTTTCCAATATCTTTTTTACTAATGCCAATCCAATGCCTGTCCCTTCATATTCTGAACGGCCGTTCAGGCGTTGAAAGATTTCAAAAATTTTGTGTGAATATTCTTCGGCAAAGCCAATTCCATGGTCTGAAAAAACAAGTTCATAATATTCTTTGTTCCAATCAATGCCTGCAAAACCATTGGTTTGCCCGGCTTTCATTTTGTTACAAGTGATTTCGATTACAGGTGGTTGATCGGGTTTTGTAAATTTTAAAGCATTGCTTATAAGGTTATAAAAAAGCTGGTTCATTTGAAGGCTGTTAGCTTCAATGACAGGTAAATTGTCACTTTTGATGACTGCATTTTTCTGTTTGATCACCAGTTCAAAATCATTGCGTACATCGTTGAATATTTCATTTAGATCAACAGCAGTAAAACTTTCACCGGATTGGCGCAAACGAGAGAAGTTTAGCAGATCGTTGATAAGTTTAGACATGCGTTGCGAAGCATTTTGCATTTTGTCCAAAAAGCTTTTGGCTCTTTCTGTTAATCCTGTGCTATGATTCTCGGAGAGCATGTTGGCAAAAGTTTGAATCTTTCGCAAAGGTTCCTGCAGATCATGACTGGTAACATAAGCAAACTGTTCAAGTTCCTTATTCGATCGTTCAAGGTTTGCATTTACTTCGCTTAATTCTTTTGTTCGTTGGGTTACTCTCAACTCCAACTGTTGGGTTAGTTGACGGTAACGTTCTTCGCTTTCACGCAACTTTAATTCTGCATTTTTTTGATCAGTAATGTCCATCATTGTACCCAGCATCCGCAAAGGTTTGTCTTGGTTATAAATTACTTTGCCATGAGTTCGTATCCAGTGAATTGTTTCATCTTTCCATACTACTCTTGCTTCATAAAAATAAATGCCTGTTTGCAGGGCTTGTTCAAACGCTCTTTCTACAATGCCATGAACATCATCCGGATGAATTTGCTCACGCATCTTTTTATGCGACATAACATGGGAAGCCTGGTGTCCAAATAATTCATTCAACCGGGGTGAGTAAATAATATCGCCAGTAACAAGGTTTAGATCCCATGTGCCCAAACCAGTGCCTTCGGCGGCTATACGTAGCCGCTCTTCAGCATCTTCTACTTTTTGCTTTGCTTCTACTTGTTCGGTAACATCGTATGCAATAACAAGGATAGCATAAGTTTGGTTTATACTATTGCTAATCGGCTGGTAAACAAAGTTCACGAACCTTGTTTCTAAGTTGCTGTATCGGTTTAAGAAGACTTTAGTTTCGTATCCATAAAAAGGTTGGCCTGTTTTGTATACTTCTTCCAGTATTTGAGG
>JBQCHB010000395.1:0-2839 GCA_051955075.1 Flavisolibacter sp. | reverse complement strand
GAAGTTAACCTTACTATCCGTAGCAATTGTAGTGACGGGAATGATGTCTTGTTCAAAAGAAAACAATAACGATTCCAAACCTACTATTTCTTCATTTACGCCTACTTCGGTTTTTTCAGGCGATAGCGTAACGATTACGGGTACAAATTTCACAGGCGCCACAGCAGTAACCTTTGGTGGTGAAGATGCTTCCTGGTTTGAAGTGGCTAACGCTACTACAATTAAAGCGGTAGTTGGCTCGGGAGCAAGCGGAGATGTAGCAGTCACCACACCGCTCGGATCGGCAAAGCTTGGCGGTTTTACGCTTACGCCATCTGCGCCTGCTATTAACGTAGTGGATTCTATTGAAATACCTTTCAGCTCGACTTCTTATACGCTATACCGTTTCAAAGATAGTTCCGTTGTTGACAATAGCGACTCTGCTTCCAGCAATTGGGATTTTGGGATCCGGTTTGTGACTATTATAACAAACAGCCATGCAAGTGGGCCGGGAAATGCGGGGTCAATTACGCAAACAGGGATATATGACAACTACACCATGGCGCCCGCAAGTGGATATGCCTATGATACTACCCAAACATCGACTGGTATTGATGCAGGTTTAACTTCCGGATGGTATACATACAATCCAACTACTCATGCATTTAGTCCGAAGGCAGGCCAGTTCTTTGTTTTCCGCACCGCAGATGGTCATTATGTAAAAATGGAAATTATTTCTGTGAATTATGCGGGTTATACTCCACCAAATCCGACTCCAACTACATTAATATATAAGTTCCGCTATAGCTACCAGGCTGATGGCTCAAGGAACTTTTAAAGAAATCAACTAACCTATTATTTCAAAGGTGACACTTTTCAAAAAAAGTGTCACCTTTTATATCTCCAGGCAGAATAAAAATGTAGGTTATTTGTCCGTTTACTGTTGCTTTAATTTAGGCGAGGCCAAAACTTAGATATGGCCTTAAATCGGAAACTTGTAACAAAGGCGAAAACATCGTGGCGAAATCCTGTTATTGTTATGGTGCAAATAATTGTGTTACCAAGTAATAAATTGCCCAGGCGCCAAACACGATATGCACTATCCAAATCCAACCGGGAATGCTTCGCGGCACTTCGCTTCCTTCAATTAAAAATACTTTTTGGTCGCCTTTTCCGTAAGCATTTATCATCATCGGGATTACGCCATCTACCACCTGGTTATCCTGCAAGCCTTCAACAGAAATGTCAGGACCGTTTCTTACAATAAACGAAATTTTGCGAACGCCTTCTTTTCCGGTCGGATCCTGGCTTACGATACGTAAAAAGTGTTCTCCATCCACCAGCTTGCTGGTGTCAAGTTCAAAATTAATGGGCGATTTAAAAGTGCCTACAGGCTTAGGATCGTCGTCAATGAAAATAACAATTGAACTTCTTTCCATATCTAAAAATTTAAAACAGATCTTTTAATATGATTTTCGTCTTTTTCTCCCGGGCTGATTAGCCATTTTATAGAGAAAAACAAAACGCCAATTACTATCAGTAATGTAACAATTCCTGCAAGATAATCCCAATTGCTGGTTGGGCCGGTACCATGGGTAATACCTCTTAACACCTTAGGCTGCGCCGCTTCGCAGGCGGGGCAGGCGTTTGAAATAATGGTTGAACAAACCAATATAAACGAAAGCAGTATTTTTTTCATAGTCTGAATATTTTTAAATGATTGATGTTTATTTCTTAACTGCATCCATGAGTTTCTTTATTTCATCAGGAGTTACTTTTCTGCTGTTGTTGCCCCAACTGGTTCTCTCATGGTTCATGATGGCCGATATTTCTTCTGCTGTCAAATTATTGGTAGTGCCGATAGCAGGCATGGGCCCGAAGCCTTCAGACGCGCGTCCCGAATAGCCATTCATGATGATGTTCACCATCATTTCAGGGTTATCATCCAGCACAATTTTACTTCCTTTTAGCGGGGGAAAAGCTCCCGGCAATCCTTCGCCATTGGACTGGTGGCACGCCTGGCAGTTGGCCACATACAGGCTGGCTCCATCAAGTTCGGGAGCTGCTTCCGTTCCCCCGCCACCAACCGTTTGCTTCGCTTCTTTTTTATATAAGAAATCTTTAGGTGCTATGCCTGTCGGCAGCTTAGTCTGTTTGCGCGACAACAAATAATTCACCAGGTCCATTGCCTGGCGGGTAGCCACTATTTTTCCTTTTCTTCCTCCCATATATTCAGCCGGAACATTCACTACTTTTTCATTTTTAGCAGGCTTTTCTTTGTAAACAAACATCCATTGATACGCAGGCATGATAGATTCTTTTACCACCGCACGGGGTTGATATAAGTGAAGCAATTGCCAATCCACGCTTGGCTGGCGTTCGCCAATGTTCGTAAGGTCGGGGCCGGTGCGCTCGGTGCCCATCAGCGTTGCTGTATTTCTCCACAAATCAGTACGTCTATTCATCGCATAATCAGAGGCAATGCTTGGCCGGGAACCCCAGGTTTTGTCCATATCGATATTGCGAACCTGCTGCGTATGACACGCGACGCAACCATTGGCTACGTAGATCGCTTTTCCCCTTAACTCTGATGCATTCAGTTGATCGGCGCCCGGCAATGGAGCATTATTTTCCTGGCTATACAGCGCCGGGATAATGGCCATCAATAAAGTAAGCAGCAAAAACAAACCTATTGTGGCAAGAAAAAGTTTTTTATGATTATTAAAAAATTCCATTTCTATAATTTTAATTTGAATTGATGCTGTGAAGTTTTTCTAATGAACTTTTACAATTTCATCGGGAGAAGTAATTTTAGAAATCGCTTCACTATTGATATCCACTACCTTTTTTGGCCTTATCA
>JBQCHB010000394.1:0-4349 GCA_051955075.1 Flavisolibacter sp. | reverse complement strand
TGCTTCGGTAGTGACTTTGGTTTCCGAGCTGTTCTATCTTTTTAAGCAGTTCCCCGATTGAGATGGGATGGTGCTGTTTTGTTTTTTTAAATTTCTCTATTGCAACTCTAAGTTCGCTCTCTTTAATTGGTTTTAATAAATAATCAATGCTGTTCACCTTAAATGCCTTGATGGCAAATTCATCATAAGCGGTAGTAAAAATAACAGGCGACTCGAGTTGAACTTGTTTGAAAATATCAAAGCTTTGCCCGTCGGCCAATTCAATATCCATCATCACGAGGTCAGGGGTATCATTTTGCTTTAACCATTGCACGGTCTCTTCCACACTTTGTGTAGCGCCACAAATTTCCGCTGAAGGCTCAATTGACAAAAGCATTTTTCGCAGCTCTTTTGCCAGCAGGATTTCATCTTCTACAATCAGGATTTTCATAAATGGCCGTTGTTAATCAGGGGCAGCAAAATACAAAAACTCTCATCTGTTTTTGTAATGCTTACACCCGGTTTGTTTAATAATTTGTACTTGGTAATGATGTTGTGCAATCCCATCCTGTTACTTTGCACCGGTGACGTTTTTGGTTGCAGGTTGTTGCACACCTTTAAGATGTTTCTTCCTTCAGAATTTATTTGTACATGCAGCGGTTTTGATGCAAGCACTGCATTGTGCTTCACTGCATTTTCCAATAACAGTTGGAGTGTTAACGGTGGAAGCATTTTTTGCCGGTCTTCGTCATTTATATTGATGCTTACCTGTAATCCTTCCGGGAAGCGCTTTGTAAGCATCCCGGTATAAGCTTCTATAAACTCAATTTCTTCCTGAAGCGTCACAAGCCCTTTTTCATTGCTTTGCAAAAGATAGCGGTAAACCGATGCCATCTCATTTACAAATGTGCGCGCCTCCTTCGGATTTTCTTCTATTAATGACGACAGCGAACCCAGACTGTTGAATAAAAAATGCGGATTGATTTGCATCTTCAATGAATCGAATTGCGTCTGCAGGTTTTCTTTTTTCAGTGCTTCGGCCTCTACAGCCATGTCCTTCCATTTGCGGAAATAATAAGTAGCCTCATAAACCCCTCCAACCACTACCACGAAGAGCATTGCCACAGCTATTGCCTGCAGGTAAGCCTCCAGGGGAAACTCGTAACCCCAGAATTTGGTTTTGTCAAAAACGTACACATTCAGGCCCCGCAAAATTATCGTCACAATCATGCTGGCAAAAAATACATAAATGATCCTTTGCCTGGTTTGCTGAAGTGCCGGAAACCTGTTTCGGTAATAGAGAAATACCAGCCTGTTCACTTCCCATAAGAGCATGGTTTCTGCCAGCGACAGGAGATAAATGATCCAAAAACCATAACGCTGCTCACCTGCTTCATTCCGGTTATAAAAGATAATATGCCCCATAAAAGCGATCACCGGAATTCCTATAAAACGGAACCATTTATCATGAAGTTTTTCCTTTGCCATCTATGCCTGCGAATAAATAAAATAGTGGTTGAACCAACCCGGTTATAAAATTTATGAAACCTGTTATTAATGAAGTTGCTGCATGTTGAGCTTTTATGTAAAGTTCATACGTTTGATTGATATCTGCACCGCGAATAAAAACTCTTTTACTTTAAACTATCAATCGCCTGTTCCAGGACTTTATCCTTCCCGGCATCAATGTCAGTCTTTAAATTTATTGCATAAATCTTAGGTGCCACACCGATACCTTCTTCGCTTTTACCGGCTGCATCGCGATAGTCGCCAACACCTACAAAGTATAACCAGCCATTAGGCAGTTCCCTCGAAATAACATCAGTAAAACCACCTGCAGTTGTATCGCCCATTTGTGTAACCCCAGGTTGCGTATTCATCGCCCAGGTAAATGTTTCTCCTGCACTGGCTGTCCATCTTGTGGTGAGCAATATGACAGGATTTGTGTATTGGAAATCGCCCTGCTTTTCAATATACCATTTATCAGGAGCCGTAAAATCATTTCTGCCTGGCCCATTGCGTTTGCGTGTTGTCATAAAGAGTGTGGTATTTTTTGCAAACAAACCTGCTATATACCTGCTCACCTCATCATCACCGCCTGCATGGTTCCGAATGTCAACGATCATCGCTTTTGTATTTTTTAATGCGTTCATGATGCCCGGCATTTTTTGTTGGTAAAAACTCAATGGCATTCCGAACTCTCCAAAATGCAGGTAACCGATATTGCCATCCAAAATACCATAATGCAGGTTGTCGTCAACAGTGGTGAGTTGCGGTATGTAATTTTCCTTTATCACCCTGATCGAAAAATCGTGTTGCACCTTATTACTTCTGAAGAAAACGCTGCTTTCATATCGTGGCAGGTCATCACTTGTAGGTTGAAGGAATACATGTATATCATTGAGTGGTTTTATCATCCGCGACAATACATCATACAATTGTTGGTTGGTCATATTGTTGTTTACTTCCATCCGCAAACTTTTATAAATGGAATCCCAGTTGATGTGGCGTACCTCGAATCCACCATACCATGCATCATATCCCTTCCACATTTCTTCGAAGTTGTTGACAGGCGTATTTGAGACAACCGGGCCTATAAGGGCTTTCTGGCAGGAAGTGAAAGCAAGGATAATAAACGATGTAATTATTATTAGTTTTTTCATTTTAATCTATTTTTATGTTTTCAATTTATTTGAGGGAGGTAGTTATGCTGATATTGTTTTGGAAAAGGTTAACCGGTTTTTCTTTTGAATAATGAAGCCACTGTCCAAAATATCTTAACCCCATGCTCCAATGGTTGCTGATGTTGTATTCATACGCTGCATCGAATTGTATGTTTTGGAAATTTCCAAACCAGGCAAAGCGGCTGCCTTCCCTGAAAAAAGTTTTGACATTGCTTTCGCCGGTAGGAGAGCTGATCGTATTGTCATAAGGAAGCCGTGTGTTTTCTGCAAAAAGTGGAATGGAAATTTTTATGCTGAAAAAATGTTTGGTATTCAGCATGGCGGTGTGCATGTATTCGCCATTGAAGGAAGCCGAATTTAACCATCCGTTACGCACAATATTATCAGAATAAAAAAGCTGATTATTGAGTGAGGCACCATAATAATTGTGGCTATACAATTTTCCTTTACCAATCACATTATATCCGGATGTAGCTTGTCGCAGGTAACTTATTTTAATCCGGCCGCTGTATAAAGTGCCGGGAATAAAGGAAGAATCTTTTTTAGCCGTACCGTCATCGTTATAACCCGGATCGTACATTTGCCGGCCTTTAAAACCTGTGGGGAAGAAATCGCCCAAAGCGCCGTTTAACTGAGCACTAAAAAATCCTTTGTTTCCCGTATGATCATAACCGAGCAAAATTGTTTTTTCACTCGTTTGATATTTAAGGGGTGAAGCCTGTTTGTCGAGCATCCAGGTTCGTTGGTAGCCGAGGCCAAGAGTAAATTTATTTTGCTGTGCCATTGCCTTTGTTCCAATCACACACGCAAGAACGAGTATCAAGATTTTTGTTTGCATAATTTTTTTTGTGCAAATGTCATCCTGGTAAAAGCAGGAAGCAATAGGAAGAATTCCGAAACGTAGAATTATAAAGATGAATTGTCGTAGGGTAATCATTTCATCTGATCTCCATTTTGGCACGAGGTTGTAGCTGTTGGTGCTGGCTTACTTTGTAGCAGTTGGCGGGGACGCAAACTGCGACAAGGGAATCCCTTTTTTCCCAAAATACAAATCCCTGGTATTTGTTGCTCTGCTGATGTGGGCGTATTTAAATTTTTCCCAAAAGGGTAAATGAACAGGAAGGCCAGGTAAGCGGTTGTGGTGTAATTTTACCCTTATGGAAAATATAGCGAAAAAGCCCGTTGGGCAAATTGTGGCTGAGGATTTTAGCACTTATTCCGTTTTTGAAAGCCATGAAATTGATTACTACAATAAAGGCAAACGAACCCTAGAAGAGGTGGCCGGTGAAGATCATATAGATTTGCCGGCGCTCACCGGCGAAATTGAAAAGAAGCGCTCTTCATCGCAGAAAGAGGAGGATTTCAATTCGTGGCCATTAGATGCACTTTGCGAGTACATCCTAAAAACCTACCACCTTCCTGCAGAGCAGCAAATAAAAGAGATTAAACCCGCGCTGGAAAAGGCTTCCGAGTCATACGGCGGCCGCTATGCCGCAATATCGGAAATTAAAAATCTTTTTGATGAAGCCGCCGGAATCATAGCGGTGCACCAGAAAAAAGAAGAGCTGATCCTGTTTCCTTTTATAAGAAAAATGGCGGACGCCAAAAAGAATCATAAAGAGTTTGTGACACCCCGCGCCACCAAATCGGTTGAAAGCCCTGTACAGATGTTAACCCATGAACACC
>JBQCHB010000393.1:0-2566 GCA_051955075.1 Flavisolibacter sp. | reverse complement strand
TGCCTTTATATGTGCCATCCCAGGGATGACTGATATCTTTTGAACTGTACACCACGTTGCCCCACCGGTTAAATACGAGCATCTGGTAATTGGAATAGATGTTAAGGGCAGGAATATTCCAAACATCATTCAATCCATCATTGTTGGGCGAAAAAGCATTGGGCACATAAATGCCTTTATACACATGCACCTTTACAGAATCTGTTGCTGTGCCGCAACCATCGCCTGACGTAACCTGCAAGGTATAAGCCGCATCGGCACTCGGATTAACCAAAGGCTGCAAGGCATTGACATCATTAATAAACAAGGGCGGCAACCAGCTATAATTAATATTGGTGCCCGAAACCGATGCAAGCAGTTGCGTAGTTTGTCCTACAAGGATGCTTTTATCGGGTCCTGCATTGGCAACCGGTTTCTTGCTCACATTTATTTGTACATAGGCAGAATCGGAGCAGGAAAAAGAATTTGTAACAATAACCATGTATTGCGTGGAATCTTTTGGTGAAGCCACGGGATCAGCAATAGTTGCCGAAGAAAGATGCGCAGACGGTTGCCATAAATAGGAGCTGCCGCCTGAAGCCGTTAAGTTGACCGAAGCATTCTCACAAATTGCAACAACATCCGGGCTGGCAGCTGCTACAGGCTTTGGGTTTACAATCAATTTTGTTGAATCATTTCGCTTACAGCCTGCTTCATTTGTTATTTCCACATAATAAGTGCCGCTTTGCAAAAGCTGTGCATGGCTCATGGTTACTATGGCATCTGTTGCGGAAAAACCATTCGGGCCTGCCCACTTATATTGCGTGCCACCGGTTGCAGATAATTGTATAGCCGATTCCTCACAAACCACCTGGTTGGCCAAAGCCAATGCAGGCGGATTAGCATTTACATTAATTGTGATCACATTCGAATTAACCCTGCAGGCAGCAATAGTGGCGTTTTCAATTTTTGAAACTGCCAGCCGGTATTGATAACTGCCAACAGGTGTTGCTGGTAAAAAGTTTCTTTGTAGTGTTGTGGCGTTGGCACCGGCAATGTCTGTCCATGTGTTACCCTTATCTGTGCTTTGTTGCCATTGAAAATAAGGAGAAGTGTATCCGGATGAAATATCGCAAGACAGGTTGAATTGCGCTGCCTGGCCTTCGCAGAGGTTTTGGGCAGTTCCATCGCCGTCAATAGAAGCATCGACCAAAGGGCCGCATGGCCGAAAGGTTATATCATCAAGCGCAAGGTCGTTGCCACAACCACCAGGTGCATTGTTGGTAATGCGTACTACTACCTTGCTTACATCGGGTGGTGTAGCAAAGAAAAATCCATACTGCTTCCAGGCCGGGTTGCCGCTGGTAGGTATGTTTCCTGTATTATAGGTTTGTAGTACGGTGCCGTCTGTTTTCTCAATACTGAAGGTAAGATTGGGTTCAATGCCACTGAAAGAGCAACTGCCCGAGCGAAGTATGTTTATCACCCATGCCGCAAATTCATAAGTAGTGTTGCTGCAAAGAACATTTACAGTGTCTATATAAAACGCACCAGGCTGGTAAGAAGCATTTACCAGCATAAAATAACCGTTGGCGTTGCCCGTATGATCGGAATTGAGTGTGTACCACGAGTTGGAAAAACAAGCAGCAGTACTATTGCGTACAGTATAAAATCCATCACCGGGACAATCAGAAGAAACGTATTGATAAGTAGTGGCCGCAGCAGAAAGTGATGGCCCGGGGTTGCTGCCCGCACCAAAAGTAATATTTACAATAGGGTCGCCAAGACTTCCCTGGCATAACTGGGCATTGGCTGAGGCAAAGAGCATCAGTGTTGAAAACAACAGCAGGTAGTTTTTACGCTTCATTTAATCGCTACTTATCCGTGGTTAGCTTAACTGCGAGTTACGGAGAAATACAGCAATTTACATTATTGTACGTTAGGCTTAAATCATTATTGAAATCAAAAGCAATTTTTTGTTCGTTATAAACGCAAACAGCCTTTCAAATAGCTAAATTTTTCAATAGCCAGCACTTATACGTTTTGCATTGATGCTTTTTGCGAAGTTTCACTAAGGATTTGTTTGTATGCCCCGATGATTTTCTTCGATTTGCTTTTTGTTTCAAGATCTGCGGTCTACTTTGTAACAGTAATCGCTAATCTAAATTAATTGTACAAAAGCTGACCTATGAAAACTATTCTACAACTCTACAAAGGCAATCCCATAATTGCCCTGATTGTTAATTGCATCGGCTTTTTTGTTTGGGCCGCCACACTGATCTTGATGATGGTTATACTAACAGTGGCTTTTGCTGGTTAAGCTGGTGTACTTTAGGTTCAATACAGGGCCTTCTTCGGAAGGCCTTTGTATTTATAGCAATGAAAAACTTCTTGTAGCAAGTTTTAAATTTTCTCCGCCTTGCCAACAATCCGTAAATTGCTTCATGCGATTTCTGTTATTTATCGTCACCTGCATTTGTTTATCTCCATCAGTACAGCAAAAAAATTTTACTGTTCGATATGGCGGCATTATCAGGGGCGACTCTTCCCAAAAAAAATTAGCCATTGTTTTTACAGGCGATGAATT
>JBQCHB010000392.1:0-3283 GCA_051955075.1 Flavisolibacter sp. | reverse complement strand
CGTTGCGGCTGCTGCGGGAAAAAACGTCTGTTCCCTTTTACTTAACCGGCGCTTCATCCGAAAAAGAACCCGTTAACCGAATAATGCGAAATGCCAACGTCGCCGATTGTTTTTCCGTTGCGGGAAAAACTTCAGTGGCGGATTTAATTTTCCTCGTTAAGAAAGCTGCTTTACTATTGTCTGTAAACACGGCTTCCATTCATATCGCGGCCGCCATGCAAACGCCTGTAGTAGTATTATACGCGCTCACCAATCCGCAGCATACGCCATGGAAAGTCAAATCGAAGGTGCTCTATTTTAAAGTAAGCAAAGAGTTGCAGAGCAGGAATGAAGTGATCCGGTTTGTCCAAAAAACTCAACCGGAAAAGACCGTTGATTTTCCCACACCTGAAATAGTTGCCGATGCCTGCATGGAATTATTAAATCAGTCCTGATTTTATATAGCCCGGTGTTGCCAGTCTTTTTTCTCTTTGTCGACTCCTCCTGACTGGAATTTATTTTCTTTTTCATATTTTCCTCTTAACAGCGCTTCTTCAATAACATGGCCTTCCATCATGGGCAAAGCTTTTTTCCTGTCAGGCACAGGATCTGCCGGCAGCACAATATCCAATGCATATAATTTGAAGAGATAAGTGTGTTCATTCTCCGGTGGACAAGGTCCTTCATAGCCAAGGGTATTTCCATTACACCAGCCTTGTTGTGCGCCTTCCGCTATTGAGTCTTCATCAAAGCCGGTTGCCTTCGGAGGAATATTAAATACAAACCAATGCACCCAGGGCTTTGCGGGCGCATCCGGGTCCTCCACCAATAAAACCAGGCTTTTTGTTTGTTCAGGAATATCATGAAACTCAAGAGGCGGACTAACATTGGGCCCCTCGCAGGTATATTGTACGGGAATGGTTTGGTTGTCTTCAAAGGCTTTGCTGGTAATTTTCATTTTACATTTTTTTATCGGTAGTGAAATGGTTTAAAAAACTGTGCCGCTTTTTTTTCTCTATAAACCAACGCTTTTGATTCCAATCTTTGCCAGATGTGTATTTTTTGCAACAAAAAGACGAACCATTTATTTTCAAAGAGTGGTTTATGTCAGGGGCATGTATTTTGAAGTTCAAAGGCATCTTCTCAATAAAAAAAATTACAGCAAATGAAAGATTTGAAAGAAAAAGTGATTGTAGTTACAGGCAGCGCCCAGGGATTGGGAGCGGCTATCTGCGCAGAACTATCTGCTGCGGGCGCTTTTGTAATTGCGACCGACATTAACAAAGAAAAATTGGTGAACGTGGAAAAAGACATCAAAGAAGCGAATGGAAAAATCCGTACCTACTCAATGAATGTTGCAGATGAAAAAGATGTAGAGGACACTATAAATCAAATTGCCGCAGACAACGGTGGAATTGATATGGTAATCAATAATGCGGGAATAGATTTTTGTAAGTCGGTTGAGGAAATTTCGTATCAAGAATGGCAAACTGAAATTAAAGTAAATCTCTGGGGGCCTTTTCATGTTTCAAAAGCGGCGTATGGATTTATGAAACAAAAGGGGAGGGGGCACATTATAAATATTACTTCCACTGCCGCACGCCGCGCCTGGCCTAATGCTTCTGCTTATCACGCCAGCAAATGGGGTCTGCTTGGATTTAGCCACGCTCTGCATACGGAAGCACGAAAAGATAATATAAAAGTCACGGCGCTTATAGCAGGTGGTATGAAAACGCCTTTTATCCTTGATCGTTTTCCTGATGTGGATCCGGATGTGTTACAGGATCCGGCAAATGTAGCGGAAACCATTCGGTTCATACTTTGCCAGCCTGAAAGCACTGTAATTCCGGAGGTGATGGTGATACCGATGAAAGAAACTTCATGGCCATAATGAATGGTTTTCGAAAAAAAAACCGTAATATTTTTGCCTTTACTGCCATAAGCTGTAATTGAATTTGTAAGCAGCTAACAGAGGCGTTTGATTAATTTTATTTGAAGGATAGAAGACAGAGCCGGTAAACAATTAGAAAAAAAATTCTATTCATTTACTGTAAAATACTACAATATTTCTTTTAGTTTGTTTACCACAATATCTACTTCATCCTTTGTGTTGAATTTGCTGAAAGAAAACCGCACGGTAGCCTGATCCGGATTGGGAGCAATGGCTTTTATAACGTGGCTTACGGCTTCTACACCGGAAGTGCAGGCGCTGCCGCCGCTGGCGCAGATATGATTAATGTCAAGATTAAACAGCAGCATATCAGACTTTTCAGTTTTAGGAAAAGCCACGCTCAGTACAGTATATAGGCATTGGCCATCCTGGTTGCCATTGAACCGTACCCCGGGAATATTTTTTAGCAACTGTTCCTTCATATAATTTTTAACTTCTGCAATATGCCGGCTTTCTTCTTCCATATTGTCAACAGCCATCTGAAGCGCTTTTGCTAAACCCACAATGCCATAAATATTTTCAGTGCCTGCGCGCATATTTCTTTCCTGGCTGCCGCCATTAATCAGCGGATGAATTTTTATATCGCGGTTGATGTATAACATTCCCACGCCTTTTGGTCCATGAAATTTATGTGCAGCTGCGTTAATAAAATGGACATGTAATTTTTGAAGATCTATCGGGAAATGGCCAACCGTCTGCACAGTATCTATATTCAGGATCGCATCATATTTTTTTGCGAGTTCAGATACTCTTTCGATGTCGGTCATGTTGCCGATTTCGTTGTTGGCATGCATCAGGGTGACAAGACATTTTTCATTGCTTTCTTTTAAAAGCCTTTCAAGGTCTTCATAATCCAGTAAGCCGTTCGGTAAAATATTTACATAAGATAATTTTGCCTTGCCTGTTTTTGAAAGATGTTCAACAGAATGCAGTGTGGCATGATGTTCCAGCGGTGAACTGATAATGTGCGTGCAGCCAAGGTCGTTGACTGCTGCATTAATCGCCGTATTGGTGCTTTCTGTGCCGCCGCTGGTAAAAAAGATTTCAGAAGGATGTGCGTTCAAAATTTTCGCCCCTGTTTTCCTGGCATTTTCGATAGCCATTCTTGTTTCTCTTCCGTAAGAATAGATGGAGGAAGGATTTCCAAACTTTTCTGTAAAATAAGGCAGCATGGCTTCAAACACTTCAGGATCCAAAGGCGTGGTGGCTGCATTATCAAAATAAATTCTTTGCAATTTTTTTTAAAATTATTAAATTATTGGATTGTTGTATTGTTGAATTATTAAATTATTGGATTATTAAATTATTGCGTGATTGCATGATTGCATTGTTGGATTGTTACATTGTTCCATT
>JBQCHB010000391.1:0-15345 GCA_051955075.1 Flavisolibacter sp. | reverse complement strand
ACCCAAACCCAAAACAGCCAATCCCGCAACACCCATACCCATTACGGCGCCACCAGTAAAAGAAACGTTTAAAGCTTTTGACAGCGAAGTACGGGCTGCATGCGCCGTGCGAACATTGGCTTTGGTGGCGGCTCTCATACCGATGAAGCCTGCCAGGGCACTAAAGAAAGCACCAATAATGAAGGCAATGGCAATGGACCAATGCGAATCGGGGTTGCGGCTGCCCATAAAACCCAGAAGCAAAGCCACAATGACACCGAAGTATGTAAGTATTTTCCATTCGGCTTTTAAGAAAGCCATAGCACCATCCGCAATGTAAGTGGAAATTTCCTTCATGCGGTCAGTACCTGCATCCTGCTTGCTTACCCAGGAAAATTTCCAGAGTGTATAAAGCAAGCCAATCAATCCCATGGCGGGAACTAAATAGACTAAAGAAGAATTCATATGAAGTCTTAAGTTATTTTTTGTGGACGGCAAAGATAGGGGTTGAGCAAAGATTTCGTGCAACGGAGTAGGGATAGTTCGTAGTTTATGGCTCATAGTTCATGGATGGTCACTCAAAGTCAATTAACCTTACTGCCGGATGACGTTTTTTTAAGTTTTCAAACAGGCATTTAAATAGCGTGTTGCTGCAATGAACCATGAACTATGAGCAATGAACTTCTCAGAGTTCAATCATCTGTACCGGTTGCCCTAACTTTTCCAGTTGTTGTTGCAGGCGGTTGCAATTGGTATCGGTAATAAATATCTGCGTTTCTTCGTCGGTGCAAACCCGCATCAGCAAATTGGAAATGCGTTCTTCATCCAGCTTTTCAAAAACATCATCCAATAGTAAAAGCGGCGAGAGGTGCTTTTCTTCTTTGATGATTTCCATTTCAGCCAGCTTCAGGGCAAATAGTAAACTTTTGCGCTGTCCCTGCGAGGCAATGCTTTTGAATGGCTGTTCACCCAGGCGAAAAAACAGGTCATCTTTGTGTATGCCGCCCGAAGTACGCTGCACTACCAGGTCTTTCTGGCGATTGATCTTTAGCAATTCAGCCATGCTGATATTGTGCATCTCGCTTTCATAAAAAAGATTAATGTCCTCGTAGCGTTGGCAAATGTCATTATACAATTGTTTTACTATGGGCAGAAACCTGAATAAGAACTCACGCCGTTTTTCAAAAATAGAATCCCCTTCTTTGGCCAAGTGCTGGTCCAATATATCAAGCACAGAGATGTCCCGGTTATAACTGTCATTAAAGGACTTTAAAAAGGAATTGCGCTGCTGTAGAATTTTCGTATAGTTGATCAGGCTTTGCAGGTACTCGTGGTCTAATTGCGAAAGCAGCGTGTCAATGAACTTCCTTCTTTCATCGCTGGCGCCAATGATCAACTGAATATCATCAGGTGCAATAATAACGCAGGGATAATGGCCAATGTGCTGGGAAAATTTTGTGTACAATTCATCGTTCACCGAAAACTCTTTTTTACCCGTTTCCCGCAGAATACAAACAGCCTTTTCTTTTTTGTCATTTAACTGAAAATGGCCTTCAACTCTGAAGCCTTCATGTCCCTGGTGAATGTTCATGCTATCCTGCCTTGTAAAATAGCTTTTGGTAAAACAGAGATAATGAATGGCATCCAGCAAATTGGTTTTGCCAACACCGTTGCGGCCGCAAATGCCAACAATGCGTTCGGTAAAGTCAAACTGCTGATGGAAATAATTCTTGAATTGAAACAGCGATATAGCGTTAAGGTAAAGGCTCAAGTTGTGGCTTTATGTTTTGTGATTTCCGGTTAAGCTGTCAAATATCGAATTATTTATAAAAACATTTAAAGCAACCGCAGTGATACGTAAATGGTGGAAAAACAATCTTGCCTTAACATTGTTAATCTGGCTTTCAAAGGTCTTTTATCCCGCTGAAATCTGCTACCTTTGCCCACTCTAAAAACTAAAAAGACAAGTCACTTTTAGGGAATCGGGCACATGAAGAACATCAGGAATTTTTGCATCATTGCACATATTGATCATGGTAAAAGCACCCTGGCCGACCGCCTTTTGCAAACTACCAATACCATCAGCGAAAGAGAAATGATGGATCAGGTGCTGGACGATATGGACCTGGAAAGAGAAAAAGGCATTACCATTAAAAGCCATGCTATCCAGATCAATTACAAGCACAACGGAGAAGAATATGTGCTGAACCTGATTGATACACCCGGCCACGTAGACTTTAGTTACGAAGTGAGCCGTGCCCTGGCCGCTTGCGAAGGCGCTTTGCTGCTGGTAGATGCTACCCAGGGCATACAGGCACAAACCATTTCCAACTTATACCTTGCTATAGAAAACGACCTGGAGATCATTCCCGTTATTAATAAAATCGACATGGATGGCGCTATGATTGAAGAAGTAAAAGACCAGATCATTGACCTGATTGGCTGCAAGCCCGAAGAAATTTTACTGGCCAGCGGCCGAACAGGCATTGGCGTGGAAGCTATTTTAGAAGCGATTGTAGAACGCATTCCTGCTCCCAAAGGAAACGCTGATGCACCTTTGCAGGCCCTGATCTTTGACAGTGTGTTCAACAGCTTCCGTGGTATTATTGTTTATTACAGAATTTTAAATGGATCGCTTAAGAAAGGGGATGTTGTAAAATTTGTATCTACAGGACAGGAATATGAAGCCGACGAGGTGGGGATTTTAAAATTAGGTTTGGAACCCAAGAAGGAAGTAAGTACAGGCGATGTGGGTTATATCATCACCGGTATTAAAAATGCCAAGGAAGTAAAAGTAGGTGATACCATTACCAATGCTTTAAATCCCACCAAGGAAATGATCAAAGGTTTCCAGGAAGTGAAACCGATGGTTTTTGCAGGTATCTTCCCGGTGAACACAGATGAATTTGAAGAACTGCGTGACTGTATGGACAAGCTGCAGTTGAATGATGCATCGCTTACGTTTGAGTTGGAAACATCACAGGCTTTGGGTTTTGGTTTCCGTTGCGGCTTTTTGGGATTGCTGCACATGGAAATTATCCAGGAAAGGCTGGAGCGGGAATTCAATCAAACGGTGATCACAACAGTTCCTAACGTAAGCTTCATTGCTTACACTACAAAAGGAGAGAAGATCATTGTAAACAACCCGGCCGAAATGCCTGATCCTGTAAAGACAGACAGGATTGAAGAGCCTTTTATCAAAGCGCAGATCATTACAAAGCCGGAATATATTGGCAATATCATGACCCTTTGTTTGGGCAAGCGTGGTATCCTCATCAATCAAAGTTATCTCACGCAAACCCGTGTAGAGTTGATCTTTGAAATGCCATTGACAGAAATTGTATTTGACTTTTACGATAAACTAAAAAGCCAAACCCG
Organism: Flavisolibacter sp.; assembly: GCA_051955075.1. Classification (GTDB taxonomy): domain Bacteria; phylum Bacteroidota; class Bacteroidia; order Chitinophagales; family Chitinophagaceae; genus Flavisolibacter. Next base: position 11,988 of record JBQCHB010000391.1, on the reverse strand, counting down.
CGGGTACGCTTCGTTTGATTACAATCCAATTGGTTACCGGGAAGCTGACATTGTGAAGATGGATATTTTACTGAACAACGATAAGGTAGATGCCTTAAGTGCATTGATCCATCGCAGCCGTGCACAGGATTTTGGCCGCAAGCTTTGCGAAAAGCTAAAAGAACTTTTGCCTCGTCAGCAATTCCAGATTGCCATTCAGGCGGCTATTGGTGCAAAGATCATTGCCCGTGAAAATATTTCGGCTATGCGCAAAGATGTTACTGCCAAATGTTATGGCGGTGATATCAGCCGTAAACGCAAGCTGTTGGAAAAACAGAAAGAAGGCAAGAAACGCATGCGCCAGATCGGTAATGTGGAAGTGCCGCAGGAAGCATTTTTAGCGGTGTTGAAGCTGGATGAGTAAGAGGTGAGTTGTGAGTGGTGAATGGGTTCTTAAACTACAATCATTCTTTATTTGAATTATACTTTCTAATCAATGGGAGCTTTGCCGGTGACAGTAATCAATTGGATTCCCATTTTCTACTTACTACTCTTTACTAACCCTATCCGGTTATCCTTTTCCTTTCTTCACTTTTGTCTTATTCCTTTCGTTTTGCTCCTGCAATTTTTTTTCGTCAGTATTGCCACTGGCATCACGCAGCGGATCGGGCATGGGGAACTCGCCGTCCTTTAGCTTTTGATCAAATACCTTATTTACATGTTGCCATTTTCCGTTCACCCATTTAAAGCCTTCGTAATCGCCATCAGGAATTAAGGTCCAGGGATTATCGGGCTGCTCAGATTCAGAAACCAAATGATCTACCAAAATCATTTGCAGATCGGGATCATAATTCATAGTGGTGGAGGCTTCTTTTTTATATTCGATGTTAAACCTGTACTGAACAGGGCGTGGCGTACTGTCTTTATCAAATGTAAAATAAGGACCGCCAAACAAAGGCAGGTTGCGATTATCGAAGGTCATTACCTCGATCCATTTCTTATTGCTCACCGGGTTATTGGCATCGTAGCCAAAAAGTGTATAATATTTTTTGCCGTTGTATTGCGTTTCGATCATGTTATAATAAACTGCACCGATCCATGTGTCCTTGTTACGGATGGAATCCATTACATTGTCGGCGAACTCGGAATAATCTCTTAACGGCACCAGTTTTAAAGAACCATCAGGTGTGTAATATTGAATGGCGCCACGCTGGCGAATGTATTTGCCATCAAAATCCATTTGCCAGGTAAATATTTTAAACGTGCTGTCGGGTGCATACAATTTTGAAACACCCTTTAAAGAATCGAAGGGATAGTAAAATGAATTTTTAACCTGCAGGCTTCGCACAAGGGTGCGGATGAATTGACTGTCACTGCGCATACGATGTGCTACCAGTGTATCTACAAAAAAATCCTTCATAAAAATTTTTAGGGAGTCTTCCTTTTTATGAAGCGTTTTCAGATCGGCAGGCGTAATTTTCTGTGCCTGCGAAAAAGAAATGACAGCTATAAAAAATGCAAGTAAAAGGATGGGCTTTTTCACAATCGATGGATGCTTAGTTACTTGCTAAGAACGGCAAAAAAAGCCAATTATTGAACTGCAGACGGGAAGATTAGATAAGGATTAACACCGATCATTGATTACTCATTCTCACAATGCTTCAGCAAACTGAGAGAGTGTATCGAACTTAAGATCAATATCAGCATGGGGAAACGGCTGATCAGGATTAGTGGTGGCTACAAAAACAGTGAACATATCTGCAGTACGGCCAAAACGCATATCACTGGGCTTATTACCCACCATGATGCTTTTATTGAGATCAATTTCCGGAAAATCTTGTACAGCCTGCAAAGCCATGCCGGGATTCGGTTTGCGGTTAAAGCATTTATCGTCTTTCTCTGTACAGTAATAAATCTTGTCAATTTTACCACCAACTATTGCTACTTCACGCTGCATTTCCAAATGAATGGTTTGCAGGTCGGTTTCTGTCATTAAGCCTTTGCCTACGCCGCGTTGATTGCTTACTACAATGATCTTTCCAAATGCAGCGCTTAATTTTCTAAAAGTTTCCAGAACGCCTTTACTGAAAATAAATTCGCCCCAGTGTAAAACATATTCGCCTACTCTTTCTTCATTGATCACACCATCGCGGTCCAGAAAAAGTGTCCAGCTTTTATCAATTTGTTGTAAGTCCAGAGAACGTCGTTGCAGATCGGTTTGTGCTTTATTATAATCTTCCGGAACGCCTATGTCAATGAAATAACCCTGCTGTACCGAGCCATAAATATTCCCTTCGTTATAATAATTTTCCAGATAATCTTTTTCAAAAGAAAATTTTTGGTCAAACGGATGTTGTAAAATTTTTTCTTTGTTTAAGACATAGAGACCGCCATTGATCAATCCGTTTTCATAAAACTGTTTTTCCTTAAAAGAAATGATCCTGCCATTCTCATTCGTTTCTACCACGCCATAACGGTCAAAACGGTGCATGGGCTTCAGAGCTAAAGTGCATTCCGCTTCTTGCGCAAGATGAAAGGAAAGCAATGATTTCACATCTGCTTTAAATAAGGTATCGCCGTTAGCGATCAATACATTTGTATCTCTTGCTTTTTGAATGGCCAAATGAATAGCTCCACCTGTACCCAACGGCTCTTGTTCTACTACAACTGTATAGTCAAGCGTAGGGTAGTGATCGATCAAATAATTTTCAACCACATCCCATTTATAGCCCAGCGAAAAAATAAAATGCTGTACACCCTGCATGCGCAGGTAGTCGATAACATGTGCAATAAAAGGGCGGCCAGCCACCGGGGCCATGCATTTGGGAAGATCGGGAACGGCTTCACGTAATCTTGTTCCCAGGCCGCCGGCTAAAATAACTGCTTCTCTGATCATTGCGCTGCAAAATATTTTTCTTCGACCAGCTGGCAAATAATATGTCCGAGCAGGATGTGGCTTTCCTGTATGCGTGGCGTGTCGGCAGAAGGAATATTGATTAGATGATCCGATACTTCTTTCATCGCACCGCCAGTTGCGCCTGTAAACCCAATTGTGATGATTCCGTTTTGTCTCGCAACTTCAAATGCCTTTACAATATTTTTTGAGTTGCCTGAAGTAGAAAGTCCCACCAGCACATCGCCTTTGTTGGCAATGCCTTCAATTAAACGGGCATACACCACATCGTAACTATAATCGTTGGCAACGGCCGTTAAATAGGATGTGTTGCAATGTAAAGCCTCTGCAGGCAAGGCTTTCCTGTCGGTATAAAAACGACCGGAAAATTCTGCAGCCAGATGCTGGGCATCGGCTGCACTACCGCCATTGCCACAAAAATAAATGCGGTTACCATTTTGCAAGGCGTGTACAATAGCATCGGTTGCTGCAGTAACTGTTTGTAACAATTCTTCATTTTCTAAAACCCGTTGCTTTACTGCAATAGATGCTTCTATAATTTTTTTAATTTTCTCCATAATCAAAATTAACCTTATGAATCATGGCACTAAATCGTCCAGGTTTTTAAACCATGTTCCGTGAATGCATAATTTTTATGAACACCGCCGAAGCGTTCCAAACTTTTGATGACATTATACTTTGTTGTGCCCGGACAATAAAATATCATAAAACCGCCACCGCCGGCGCCTGAAATTTTTCCGCCTGTGGCACCGGCTGATTTTGCCGTTTCATAAATCTCTTCCATCAAAGAATTAGATATGCCCTCAGCCATTTTTCTTTTTTGCTGGTAACCGTAATCCAATATCTCGCCAAACTCGTGCAGGCGGCCTTTTAACAGGGCTTCTTTCATCATTTGCGATTGTTGCTTTAATTGGTGCATAGCTTCAATGGATGTTTCCTTTTTTGAAACCACATTCTTCGATTGTTGCTCAATGATCTTTGCTGATTCGCGGCTTGTAGATGTATAATACAACACGAGGTTGTTTTCCAGCTCAAACAAATATTGCTGTTTGATGCGCAGAGGATTTACGATCACTTTATCGTCGGCATAAAATTCCATGAAATTAACGCCGCCAAAAGTTGCTGCGTACTGGTCTTGCCTGCCGCCAGCCAGCTTCAAATATTTTCTTTCAATTTCATAGGCATAATGAGCAATATCGTATTCGCCCAAAGGCAGACGCATCATTTCGGCAAAAGCACCAATGATAGCTACAACCAGCGTAGAAGAGGTCCCAAGGCCGGAGCCTGCCGGTGCATCTACAAAGGTTGATAATTTAAAGCCACACTTAACTTGTCCATACTGTTTTTGAATGCAGTTATAAACACCTTTCAGCAAATCCAAATGTCCATTAACGGGCAATTCATTTTGCAGCTCAAATGTTTCTGTTTCGTTGCGGTCGTTGGCTTCCAAAATGATTTTATTGTTTTGCAAAGGTTCAATGCTGGCCTGTGCATACAGTGAGATGGTGGCGTTTAAAATAGCGCCGCCATATAGGTCGCTATAAGGACTTACATCAGTGCCTCCTCCGGCTAGGCCAATCCTTAAGGGTGCTTTACTGCGGTAGATCATTGTTATGTACTTAGTGGTTGTCCTATTTGCAGTTCATCGTTTATTGATCATGTTCATTGATGTTTTCTAACTATGAGCCATGAACCATGAACCATCAACTATTAATTATGAACTTCTTCTGCTAATCCAAAAATTGCTTTTGTCAGGTTAGCCCAGGCGTACTTTTGTTTTTCGCTGCGAAGATGTGGAATAAAATAATGTTCACCTAATTCATAAAAGCGAAGAATAGCATCTGCAATGGATGTTGGTTCAGGCTCGCAAACCAAACCTACTTTTTGATGAGGAACTAAGGAAGGCAGTCCACCCACGTTGGTAACAATCATCGCTTTTTCGAAATGATAAGCAAGCGGCGTAACACCGCTTTGCGTGGCATTTTTATAAGGCTGTACCACACAGTCGCCACTACACAAATAATATTTCACTTCACTGTCGGGGATGAAAGTTGTTTTAAGAATGACGCTGTCCTGCAAATGATTTTCATTGATCAACTGCAGGTAAGGTTTTTCATCTTCATAAAATTCTCCTGCAATTAAAAGTTTTAAATTTTGGTTTTTTATTCTTTCATCAGCCATAGCTTTTAATAAAAGATCAAGCCCTTTGTATTGGCGGATAAAACCGAAGAAAAGAATGATCTTATCATTTACAGGTAATCCTAAACGATTTCTCGCTTCTTCTTTGGAAATAATGTCGCCGAAATTATCATAGAGTGGATGCTGCACTAACTGAACCGGTTTCGTTTTTTCAAACTGCCGCAGATCCTCCAACACTTTTTCACTCATGGTTACGAAGCCATCGCAGCTCTTTAAAAAATATTTGGTGAAGGCCATATCACCCGGCCTCTTTTCATGCGGGATAACATTATCGGCAATGCAAATAATTTTGGTGTGCCTGTTTTTACGTACTTGCCTCAAAATAGTTCCCAGCGCAGGGCCCATAAAAGGCAGCCAGTAACGAACAACAATAATATCAGGTTTCCATTTACGTAATCTTCTTCCAACGCTTAACCAGTTCAGCGGATTTACCGAATTAATTAAAGTATAAATAGTGATGTTACCCGGTGCTGGATCGGTTGAGTATTGTGTAGTGCCCGGGAAAAGAAACGATGGGTATTGCAAGGAGAAAGAAATAATTGAACACTCGTTGCCTTGTTGATTAAATTCTTGTGCCAGCCGTTGGTTAAAAGTAGCCAGTCCGCCACGCAAAGGATGTGCAGGCCCTATGATGACAATGCGCTGCATTACAAGCCAATTTTATCTTCAACCAGGTAAGTGTTGCGGCCAGTGGCATTGCGGGCAATCAGCTCAGATATAAAGCCAGCTAAGAACAACTGCATGCCAATGATCAATGCTGTAAGCGCCAGATAAAAACCTGGTCGATTGGTTAAAGCCACATCGGCATCAATAAATTTTGCGATGATGAGGTAAAGTGTGATGCCCAAACCGGTTAGAAAAAAAAGCGTACCCCACAAGCCAAAAAAATGCATGGGCCGCTTGGAGAATTTCCCTACAAACATGATGGAAAGTAAATCCAAAAATCCATTAACAAAACGTTCCCATCCAAATTTTGTAACACCATATTTTCTTGCACGGTGCTCCACCACTTTTTCGCCAATTCTTTTAAAACCTGCCCATTTTGCAATGACGGGAATGTAGCGGTGCATCTCACCGTACACTTCTATGCTTTTTACTACTTTTCTGCGATAGGCCTTTAGTCCGCAATTAAAATCGTGCAGCTTGATGTGCGATACTTTACTGGTAACTGCGTTAAAAAATTTAGAAGGAATATTTTTTGTGAGTGTATTGTCAAAACGTTTTTTCTTCCAGCCGCTCACCAAATCAAACCCATCGTCAACGATCATTTTGCGCAAACCCGGAATTTCATCGGGACTGTCCTGCAGGTCGGCATCCATCGTGATCACCACATCGCCTTGTGCGGCTTTAAACCCTTCGTTCAGGGCTGCAGATTTTCCGTAATTGCGTTGAAATTTTATTCCTTTTATACTAGGATTAATGCTGCTTAATTGTTCAATGACATTCCACGAATCATCGGTGCTTCCATCATCCACCATAATGATCTCATAGGTATAATTGTGCTGATCACACACCCGTTTGATCCAATCGGATAGTTCGGGTAATGATTCTTCTTCGTCTTTTAAAGGAATGATGATTGAAAGGTCCATTATACGCTGGGTTGATCGAAAGGATTGTTAGGACGTTTTTTTGTAACACCGGCACCAATTAATGAGCCAATAGCACCTATGATGATGAAGAATAATAACGAGCCCCCGACGACGCCTACCCAAAAGAATTTTCTCGTCATTTCTACCGCCTTGTCAATGTCTGCATCATTCAGTTTCCCACTCTCTTCCATTTGTTGTCTTGCCATATCCAACGACTTCTCTTTTATATCCGGAAAAAGAAGAAAAAATATGATGATGAAAACAATATAAATAGAAGTAAATACAGCGGTTGATTTAAAGCCAAAAGCAAACAGATCACCAAAGCTTTTTGTATAATTATTGGCCTTGCCATACTGGTTCACAAAAAATATCAATCCGCCAATGATAATAACATATTGCAATAAGCCAAGTCCTTTTTGCTGTGTTAATCCAAGCAGTTGTGTTATGACAGCGTAAATAATAATTAAGCCGGCAATCAGCAGACCTGCAGTTATATGCGTAATGGGTTTTTTCTGTTCCATGATTTTAGAATTCGTTCAAAAATACTTTGTCTTTGTTAATTATGCCAACTGGTTTGCCAGTGAGTTCTTTGCCAATGAAGGGCGAGTTTTTTGATTTTGATTTCAATCCTTTAACCGTCCATTTGTCATCAGGCAGAAATAAGCTCAGGCAAGCCATTTCTTTTAGAGCAATTGAAGCAGGAGGCAGATCAAAAATTTTGCGTGGATGAAAAGAGAGCAATTCGACTAATCTTTCCAGTGAAAGTTCTGGCATACAGGTACGAATGACAGCGAGACTGGTTTCGAGTCCGGTCATACCATAATGTGCATATTCAAACTCTACTACTTTGTGATCTGTGTCCTGTGGCAAATGGTGCGTAGCTATGCAATCAATTGTTCCGTCCAATACGGCAGCCTTCAAAGCTTCCCTGTCCGCTTTGGTGCGTAAGGGAGGATTTACTTTTAAATTGGTATCGTATTGCTGTAAGTCTTCATCAACAAAGCACAAATGATAAGGTGTAACCGAACAACTGACAGCAATGCCATCCTTTTTTGCTTTTTTGATCAACGCTACCGAATTAGCTGTTGATATGCCTGTGATGTGAATTTTTGACCCTGTGTATTTTGCCAGCTCTATATCACGCTGTATCATTAATTCTTCTGCAATGGCAGGCTTTCCCGCAAGTCCAAGCGTAGTGGAAACAATACCTTCGTTCATCAGCCCTGTAGCGCTGATGGCTTTATCGTCGGGAATTTGAATAATGGTTTTATCAATGGCTTTAATGTATTGTAAGGCTTTTAGCAAAATGCCCGACGATTGCAGGGTACAAGTGCCATCGCTAAAGGCTACAGCACCGCTGGCATGCATGTCGTACATCTCAGCCAATTCTTTTCCTTCGGTGTTTTTGGTGATAGCAGCAATAGGATGAACATTCACCGGAAGCAACCTGCTCTTTTGCACCACATACTCTATGGCCGCTTTATTGTGCAGGGTGGGTGCGGTGTTGGGAAGCACCATGACATCGGTATAGCCGCCGCTGGCCGCTGCGCCTGCGCCTGTTTCAAGCGTTTCTTTGTATTCAAAACCGGGATCGCAAAAATTAGCGAAAATATCTGTCCAGCCGGGAGAGGCGCAGAGGCCCGGAATATTTACTTCCCTATCTGCTTTGGCTTCTACAGAACCAATTTGAACGATGCTGCCGTTTTGAATGAGAATATCTACTTTTTGTTGATGAAAAGGCGAGGAAGGATCAATTATGCGTACTTGCCTTAAAAGAATATCCATTTGAGGGGCGAAGATAATGGATAGATTGAAACAGAGAATAAAAGCGGTGCAAAACTTTGACACCGACAATCCAACGGCAAAACATTGTCCTAAAAAGAAAGTCTACCTTAGAATTTTTAAAAATATCTCACGTGTTTGATTTTCGCTTACAGGTTTTTTATACAGTGGCAAAACGACTGAGTTTTACGAAAGCGGCCGAAGAACTATACATCACCCAGCCGGCTGTAACCAAGCATATTCATGAACTGGAAAATCATTTTAAGCTCAAGCTTTTTGAGCGGAACGGTAATAAGATCAGTCTTACTGCTGCCGGCAGAACACTGTTGGAACAAGTGCAAACTTTGTTCTCAGTTTACCGGAACATGGAATTTGAAATGAATGACCTGGTCAAAAAACATACAGGTAAGCTGCGTATAGGCGCCAGCAGCACCGTGGCGCAATATGTTATTCCACCCGTACTGGCAGCTTTCCGGCAAAAGTTTAAAGATGTTCAAATAATCCTGAAAAGCGACAATACAGAAGGAATAGAAAAAGCACTATTGAATAATGAAATTGATATTGGAATTATTGAAGGACATACTAAAAATAAATCTATTCGATACGAGCCCTTTCTGAAAGATGAAATTGTACTGGTGGCCAATGCTAATCATCCCCTGGTCCGAAAAGAAAGTATTAAGCCCGATGAATTTAAGAACATTCCACTCCTGTTAAGAGAACCTGGATCGGGAACACTGCAGGTTATTGCACATGCATTAAAAGGCATTGGTTTAAAACTATCGCAACTTAACGTGGAAATGCAGTTGAACAGTACCGAAAGCATAAAGTCTTACCTGCTGCATAGCTCCTGCATGGCTTTTGTTTCTATACACGCCGTGTTGAAAGAACTGCAGCATCATGAATGCCGCATTGTTGATGTGAAGGGCCTGCGTATTGAACGGCCTTTTTATATTATTCAATCGCATGGCGCCACTGCATCCTTGGTCGAATTGTTTATACGGTTCGCCCGGCAGTATAACTTAAAGTAATTGCAGAACACTATTAGCCATTTGCCTTTGGTTGCGCCATTAATGACCTTTGCTTTGTGATTAAAGCAGATGTTATAAAGAAGCGTACCGTATTGCTTCCCTCAAAAAAGAAATTTTCCGGCCGCAATATCACTACAAGGCAATTGATTTTTATCATACTTCTTTTCTTATGCCTTACGCCGTGGATCAGCCCACCCATGGCACTCTTTATGGGGTTGATTGTAGCACAGTTCATCGGCCATCCTTTTTTGCATTTAAATCAAAAGGCTACCAGTTGGCTGTTACAGGTTTCAATTGTTGGCCTCGGTTTTGGCATGAATGTCAACAGCGCTTTGCAGGCTGGCAGGGAAGGAATTGCATTTACCATTATCTCCATTTTTGGAACGTTGCTATTGGGAACCGTTTTAGCCAGATTATTTAGAACAGATAAAAAGACGGCACATCTTATTTCATGCGGAACAGCTATTTGTGGCGGCAGTGCCATAGCGGCTATCGCCCCGGTTATCGGTGCACAGGAAAAACAAATGTCAGTGGCTTTGGGCACTGTGTTTATTTTGAATTCCGTTGCCTTATTCGTTTTCCCTTTTATCGGGCATTCTTTACAATTGAGCCAAACACAATTCGGGTTGTGGTGTGCCATTGCCATACATGATACCAGTTCGGTAGTAGGCGCCGCAAGTAAGTATGGTGCGGCAGCATTGGAAGTGGCAACTACAGTAAAACTGGCAAGGGCTTTATGGATCATTCCTGTTGCGCTGGCAACATCCGTATTATTCAACAACAAAACCGGCAAAATAAAGCTCCCTTATTTCATCGGATTCTTTGTAGTGGCCGTGATTGCAAACACTTACATGCCCGCCGTATCTCTTTTTGCGCCGCTATTAGTTATGGTAGCAAAAACGGGTTTAACGCTTACGTTGTTTTTAATTGGTGCAGGCTTATCCGCTAAGGTTTTAAAATCGGTAGGTATAAAACCTTTACTGCAGGGCATTATTTTATGGGTGATAATTTCTGTGGCAGCTTTGTTTATGGTTTGTGCGTTTGCGTAAGTGATTTAATAATGATGAATGATAAAACCATTAAAGCGTTTGTAAAATTTATGTGCCCGGCTGCATAGTAGTGAACTTGCCAAAACTATTTCATTATCCGTTATCCCCGATAGCTATCGCTGAATTTGTACTTCTGTAATGCGTTCGGCAATGATGAAGTTTCAACTTATTGATGGGGCATGAAAGAAGTTGAAGACCAAAACTGGTCGGGATGACTGGATTCGAACCAGCGACCCCGTCGTCCCGAACGACGTACGCTACCGGACTGCGCTACATCCCGAAAAATTCAGTAACAAATTTATTAGTTGCAAAATAAAAAGACAATCATTTTACTGATTGTCTTTTTTCAGGTCGGGACGACAAGATTCGAACTTGCGACCCCTAGCACCCCATGCTAGTGCTTAATTCAGTTCCAGCTTAAGTTTCAGGCTATGAAAGCAAATTTCTGACCCAATTCTGACCCAAAATATTGTTTACTATATTATTTATCCAGCTTACTTTTTAGATAAGCTTCTTCTATGAGTTTATACCAGCAATGAGAGCTTCTAATACAGCCTCATAGAGTTCATCTGTAAATTTAGAATATTTCTCCTGTTCTTCTTTTGGCTGAAATCCTAAATCGTTCCAACTGCCCATACCTCCAAAAACGCATGATGCACAAGCTCCAAATATTAATTGTTGAGAATGTAATTTATAGTTTTGCAACACGATCATATCTGGATGGAAATCAGAGCTTGGTTGGTCATCATCAATTACTCTTAATGCCTTAGAAAACCAGTCGCCCCAAAAGTCAGCATTATGTTGATAAGCAAATGCCTGAATCTTATTTAGCGTTTCCCTAAGATTTTTTTCAGCCTTGGCTTGATCGAAGTTTAAAGCAATAGAAGGAATTCCTTTAACTTCTGGTTTATAAGTAACTGTCCATATTTTATTGTCTGAAGCATCTTGATTTGTCACTTCCCAATGTGCATACCAAAAATCAGAATGCTTTTCATAAAGCGTTTCTATAAACCAATCGCCTCCACCTCCCACAAACCCAGCAAGCATATAATCTTTAATTCGACTTTGATCTTTTGTATGCCTGTGATAAAGTTTTAAACCCTTACACTTTTTTCCTTTTAGATAGTTGAACCATTCAAGTGGGTTTTTGCCTACCTCAATTTCCTTCTTACTCAATGACCAAATTGATTGAGTTGAGATGACAAAAGATACTTTATTGCAGTATTGGAAAGTGGTATTATTCGGATAATACTCAGTTGTATTATTCCCATTGATTAAATAATCATTTCCATAAGATATAAGTGATATAAGTTGCGCTATCGTAGTATTCATAATTGTTGACTATATTATGCTCTTCTGAGTTGTCTTTCCAGTTTCCTAATATCATCAGCTACCAACTCAATTCCCTGTCTGAATTTCTTTATCGTTTGCTCCTGATTTAGTTCATT
>JBQCHB010000390.1:0-3096 GCA_051955075.1 Flavisolibacter sp. | reverse complement strand
GATTTTGCTGCTATTGTCCTGATATCTGCCAGAAACACAAGTGGCAAAAACATTTATTCATACGTTGATGCCGATGTCAGCAACAACCGTGTAATTTACTATCGCCTGCGAATGGTAAATACCGACGGTTCTTACACTTATTCTACAGTGCTGCCTTTCCGCATCAATGAAACAACGTCAAAAGCCCAGGTGGCGCCTAACCCTGTACGTGCTTATTTCACACTAACATTACAGGGAATGCAGGAAAGCACTTACCGTATCGAGTTGGTAAGTACGTCGGGACAAGTATCACTTACCAGGCAGGTGCATTTGGAAGGAAGCTATGCAGAAAAAATAGAGCGTGGAAATGTTCCCTCGGGCTTATATGTGGTGAGGGTAACAAACATCAAAACCGGTGAAGCTATTAGCCTGCCGATAGTATTGCAATAAGATTTCAATTTCACAGAGACGGACAAAAAGACCTGGCATTTGCCGGGTCTTTGTTTTGAAAGGCATTCAAAGCCTAGAAAATATCTTTGCTAAAATTGTACTTCTTATAATCCGCAGAAATACCAAAACGCAAAAGATGCTTAATAATAAGTTTGATTTACAGGCTTTGCAAAACATTATCCAGGACCTGAGAACTTCAGTGCCGAAAAAACAATTAAAACATTACAATCTCAATACGGTTGAGAACTTTATCCTTTACTTTAATACTATTAAGGATATAAATAAAAAGAAGCTTGTCTACAAGCAACTTTCAACTTATTTGGATACCGTAAAAGAATTAGACGGATTAGATGGCTTTGTTTCTATAAGATTGTTCAATGAATATTTTGATCCAATAACCAAAATATATACTAAATATGGCTTTGCTTTTTATCCGGGCCATGATATGATGATCATAATTCTAGTTTTATGTTTAACCATTTCTTATTTAGCTTCCTCTGTTTTTGTCAGTCTTTCCCTGCTTTTTATTTTCTCTTTATATTGTATTTGGCTGGCAAGAAAGAAAATGCAGAAGAGAATTTATGGATATGGTATTTAAAAGTTAGACGCAATAGAAATTTTATCGCAGCGGTAATAGCTCTTAAATCAAGTTTTAATATAATGATGATGTTTCTGTTCAATTGCCGAATCAACTTTGAACATTGTTAACCCCCTTCACAATCCGTTCATACGTTTCCTCATCACTCAGGTTTGTTTTCTCAAACGTTGTTCCCGTCACTCTTTCATACAATTCTATATACCTGTTCGAAATGGTTGCTACCCATTCATCGCTCATTTCCGGAACCGTTTGTCCGGGCTTGCCCATAAATTCATTTTGTATCAGCCATTCGCGAACAAATTCTTTACTTAACTGTTTTTGCTTTTCGCCTTTTTGCTGGCGCTCGTCAAAACCATCGGCATAAAAATAACGGGAAGAGTCAGGCGTATGAATTTCATCCATCAATACGATCCTGCCATTGCGCTTGCCAAATTCATATTTGGTATCAGCCAGTATCAGGCCTTGTTTCAAAGCCAGCTCTTTTCCTTTGGCAAACAGGTCAAGCGCATAATGCGATATTTCATTCCATTCAGCTTCTGTAGCCAGCCCTTGCTCTAATATTTCTTTTTTCGAAATGTCTTCATCATGCCCTTCGCTTGCTTTAGTGGAAGGCGTGATCAGCGGCTTCGGAAAAAAATCATTTTCTTTCATGCCGTCGGGCATTAAAGCGCCGCACAAAATTCTTTGTCCGCTGTAGTAGGTTCGCCAGGCATGGCCGCACAAATTGCCACGCACCACCACTTCAATTTTAAAAGGTTCGCATTTATAGCCAATAGAAGCGTTGGGTGTGGGTACATCAATAAGCCAGTTGGGACAAATATCTTTTGTTGCCTGCAGCATAAAAGCCGCTACGCCGTTGAGCACCTGTCCTTTGTAGGGGATGGGCCTTGGCAGGATGACATCAAAGGCCGAGATGCGATCGGAAGCGATCATCACAAGAATATCATCTTTAATAGAATAAACATCTCTCACCTTACCCTGATAAAAAGCCGTTTGACCGGGAAATTGAAATGAAGCCATGGAGCGAAAATAAATTGAACTATTGTTTTGCAGCACGAAGGTCATTGAAAAAATTTCAACAACTTATGCTAATTGCTGTTTGAAAGAAAAATAAATACACTGCGAACCCCCGAAACACTTATTTCATAATAGCAACCGATTCGTTTTTTGAAAGGTAACCAGACTTAAAGTGTTATAAGCCGGAATCATCGAAATTATTTTACCGTGAAAATTGTTATTCTTATTTTTCCGCAACGAATAGGCCGGTTAATTGACTGCATGTTTTTGGATGTATTGAAACCAGGTGATTTAAGCAGCACTATTGAAAGGTCCTGATCATAATAAACTTTACGCTTGCTTTTTTATCGGTGTTTCAATCTTCACTCTCTTATCATACGCCAATTACAGGCTTGTTCTTTTGAACTGGTTATGATTTCAAAACTAAAATTCTATCTATGAGAAAAAGCTTTTGCTTTTCGGCTGTATTGCTTGCGGCCTTCTTTTTTTCACTAACGAATGCTTTTGCACAAAACATTACAATTTCCGGTACGGTAAAAAATGCTGCCACGCAGGAGGGCATCACTGCAGTGTCTGTCACTGTAAAAGGCGGGCCACAAGGAACCTTCACCGATGCAAAAGGCGATTTTACCTTACACGTTGCCCAACTGCCTGCAACGCTTGTCATCAGTTCTATTGGTTTTGAAACCAAGGAAGTTATGGTTGACAATGCTGCAACGCCGGTTACTGTAAGCCTGAATGCTACTGTTTCTTTAGGACAGGAAGTAGTAATATCGGCCACACGTACGCCACAACGCATCCTGGAGTCGCCTGTTTCTATTGAACGGGTGAACGCTACAACAATTCGCAATGCCCCCGTTGCCAATTACTACGATGTAGTAACCAATTTGAAAGGTGTAGACGTGGTGGCTTCTTCCTTATCTTTTAAAACACCTACTACCCGCGGCTTTTCAGGTAGTGGTAATACAAGGTTTAACCAAATTGTAGATGGAATGGACAACCAGGCGCCGGGCCTGAACTTTTCTGTAGGCAGTGTCATTGGTTTAACAGAA
>JBQCHB010000389.1:0-12210 GCA_051955075.1 Flavisolibacter sp. | reverse complement strand
GCATTGAACAGAGCGAATCATTTCATTGTTGCCAATAAAAATTTTGAAAGAGCAGAAAGACAGCCTTGGCAAATAAAGAATATGATACTGGTAGACAGCCGCAGCAAGTATTTTAAAAATTTTTCGCAACAGATCAATTTGTTTTAGATGAAGCCGGTATTGTACGATGGAACTTTTGAAGGGCTTTTAACGGCAGTGTTTGAAGTGTATGAATACAAAATAACACAGCCAAAGATCAGGAAAGGTAATGTTGCCGAAGGCAGTTTGTTTGGCGATGTTCATATTGTTAAAACAAACGGCGAAAAAGCAAAAAGAGTAATTGCGAAGCTGGAACAAAAGATTTCCAGAACTGCCATGAGCCAGTTATATAAAAGTTTTTTGAGCGGGTTAATTGATATAGAAAACGTGTTGTTGCATTATGTGCAATATGTGATTGGTGCAAAGCACGGCGCTGAAAATGATTATGGACATCCTGATGTGTTGATGGTGCAGCAAACAAGCAGGAAAGTGCACCGTGAAAAACATCGCATGGAAGCATTTATAAGGTTTCAACTGACAAAGGATGAATTGTATTATGCCATCATTCAACCGGATTATAATGTGCTGCCCCTGGTAGCCAACCATTTTGAAGAACGTTATGCCGACCAACGGTGGCTAATTTATGATTGCCGGAGAAAGTATGGGTTGTATTATGATTTGCGAGCCGTATCAGAAGTGATGATCCAATTTAATGAAGGCAGTAGTGAAGAGGAAAATGTTTATGATGAAAAGGAAAGTTTGTACCAGCAATTATGGAAACAATATTTCGACAGTGTCAATATCAAGGCAAGAAGGAATATGAAATTGCATATTCAGCATGTGCCGAAAAGATATTGGAAATATTTAATTGAAAAGCAGCCGTCTGAACCTGGATTTGGAAGGATTTAAAGGATTAGTGGGAAAAGGATAAAAGACATGAATAATAAGCAGGAAATATTGAGCAGTTTAAGAAAGGAAATTCTTTTGATGGAAGGATTTAAGGAACCTGTGCTTTCCGAAGAAACAAGGTTAGGCCGTATTAATGATGCTTTCCCCAATAAAATTTTTCCGTTTTCTGCCCTGCATGAATTTTTTTGTTTTAACCCCGAAGAAGTTGCCGCTTCTTCAGCCTTTATTGCAGCATTGCTCTCTTCAAGAGTTTCCAAAGTAGCAACAGTAGTATGGATCGGTTCATCCATAAAAGTTTTCCCGCCATCTTTAAAATGGTTTGGTATTGAACCGCACTGCGTGGTATTTCTTCATGTAAAAAAAGAGAAAGACATTTCATGGGCTATTCATGAAGCACTCACCTGTTCATCCTTATCAGCAGTTGTAGGTGAGATGCCCGAGATGAGCATTACAGCAAGTCGTCGCTTTCAGTTAGCTATTGAAGATGCGGGTGTGGGTTGTTTTATTCTTCGAAGAAGCCCAAAAAATTTATTGACCACTGCGGTTTCCCGCTGGCATATTCAACCAATGCCAACAACCACAGAAGATCGATTACCCGGACTCGGTCATCCGCGATGGAAGGTTGATCTTCTGAAAGTTCGTAATGGTAAAACAGGTAGTTGGAATATGGAATGGACAAGCAATGGGTTTCGCTATCCTTCCAAACTTGCTGTTCTGCCTGGTACCCTGCACAAACAAATTGGTTGATGAGCAAGCGATTTGTTTCAATATGGTTTCCTTACCTGGCCACTGACTGGCATGCACGCAAACAGCCACAGTTAAAAAATGAAGCTTTTGTTTTAAAAGCTACTGTTCGCAATCGTGTAATTATTACCGCTGCAAATGCTTTAGCAAAGGCACTAGGCATTTATGAAAACATGGTGCTTGCCGATGCAAAAGCTTTATATCCTTCACTTCATGTGATGGATGATAAGCCAGGATTGACAACGCAATTAGCAGATCGGATTGCTGAATGGTGTATTCGTTTTACACCAGCATCAGCAGCGGATTATCCCAATGGAATTCTATTGGATGCATCGGGATGCACACATCTTTGGGGTGGTGAAGAAAACTATTTGAATGATATCACTAACCGATTGAGTCAACGTGGTTACAGTGTACGTATAGCAATGGCAGATACCATTGGGTGTGCATGGGCCATGGCACGATACAGCAATCAATTGATTGTTGAGAGAGGAAAGCAGGTGCAAGCATTATTAAATCTACCTGTAGCTGCTCTTCGAATAGATGAAGCAACAATTGAAATTTTACAAAAACTCGGTTTGCGAAAAATCAACGACATTATTTCTATTCCTGCTAAATCATTGCGCCGCCGTTTTGGCAATAGTTTGTTACAACGTTTGAAGCAAGCTATTGGTGAAGAAGACGAAACTATTGTTCCTGTTTATCCCATCGAACCTTACCAGGAACGCTTACCTTGTATTGATCCCATCAAAGCCAAAGAAGGAATTGAAATAGCATTGCAACACCTGCTCACGGGTTTATGTTCACGTTTGAGAAAAGAAGGTAAAGGATTGCGCAAAGCTTTCTTTCGTGCTTATCAATTGGATGGAGGCGCTTCCGGAATTGAGATCAGCACCAATCAGCCATCACAAAATGTTGAACACCTTTCCCGGCTTTTTGAAATCAAACTTTCTACCATTGAACCAAAAGAAGGTATTGAATTATTCCTGTTGGAAGCTACTGCGGTAGAAGATGCTTTGGTAAAGCAGGAAGATTTATGGACAACGCAGGGTGGTTTATTAGACGGAGAAGTTCTTGACCTCATGGATCGCTTCACCAATCGTTTGGGTCCAGAAGCTGTACAACGTTTTTTGCCTACCGAAAATTACTGGCCCGAACGTTCTTTTAAAAAAGCGGTTGATTTGAATGAACAACCCACAACCCAGTGGAAGTTAGATAAACCAAGGCCATTACAAATTCTTTCTCCACCTGAATTGATTCAAGTTGCAGCACCTGTTCCAGATTATCCCCCATTGAATTTTCGTTACAAAGGACAACTGCATATTGTGGCTAAAGCAGATGGTCCCGAACGCATTGAACAGGAATGGTGGATACAGGAAGGTGAGCATCGTGATTATTATGCAGTGGAAGATGAAGAAGGGAAACGCTACTGGCTCTTTCGATCAGGACATTATAATGAAAAGAGATCACCCAAATGGTATTTGCATGGATA
Organism: Flavisolibacter sp.; assembly: GCA_051955075.1. GTDB lineage: Bacteria > Bacteroidota > Bacteroidia > Chitinophagales > Chitinophagaceae > Flavisolibacter. Next base: position 9,047 of record JBQCHB010000389.1, on the reverse strand, counting down.
TTTTGCTTAACGATCCGGCCCCCATCCCAACCTTCCCCCAACAGGGGGAAGGCTTAGCCTGCACACAACCCTTGCTTACTCAAGACTCTTCTTATATATCAGCATCTCCAACAAGCGAAGCTAGTGCGATGCTTTCCCCCATTGGGGGAATTGAAGGGGGCCGCTACGTCGAACTACAAATAACAACCAACTTCTCTTTTCTTAGAGGTGCTTCACATCCCGATGAATTGGTGGAACAAGCTGCGTTTCTTGGTTATGGCACAATAGCTATTACCGACCGCAATACAGTTGCCGGTGTTGTTCGTGCACATGCAGCAGGAAAGAAAAAAAATGTTCGTGTGATACCGGGCTGCCGGTTACATTTACTGGATGGCCCCAGCCTGTTAGCTTATCCAACAACTATTAAAGCATGGGCAAACCTCTGCAGTTTATTATCAACAGGAAATCTTCGTGCAGAAAAAGGTGAATGTCATTTATATAAGGCTGATGTTTTCCAATACAAAGAAGAGTTGCATTTTATTGTAATTCCTCCTGAAACACTGAATGAAGATTTTTGTTTTGAGGATTCATTTGCCAGAGAGTTGTTGCAGTACAAAAAAGCATTTGGAAATTTTCTTTCCATTGCTATTTCCCGACGTTATAATGGAGATGATGGCAAGCAGATATATCGTTTGTCGCAGCTTTCAGAAGAGTTATCTATTCCATTGGTTGTAACCAACGATGTACACTATCACTGTGCTGAAAGAAGGCAACTGCAGGATGTGCTGACCTGTATTCGGGAAAAGTGTACGATTCACAATGCAGGCTTTAAGTTGTTGTCCAATGCGGAACGTTATTTAAAACCACAAGATGAAATGGTTCGATTGTTTCGTCAATATCCTAAAGCCATTCATCGCAGTATGGAAATTGCCGAAGTCTGTCAATTTTCTTTGGACGAATTGAAATATGAATATCCTGAAGAGGTTACAACAGGAGGCAGAACACCATTGCAGGAGGTAGAGCACCTTGCCTGGGAAGGTGCCAGGAAGTTTTTTGGAGAATCGATTCCAAAAAAAATTTCTGATGCGATCGTGCATGAATTAAAGTTCATTGACGAAATGAATTATGCTGCCTACTTTCTAACCGTTCATGATATCGTTCGCTTTGCAAGAAGCCGCGATATTCTTTGCCAGGGAAGAGGTTCGGCAGCTAATTCAACGGTTTGTTTTTGCATGGGCATCACTTCTGTTAATCCCAATGAAATTGATGTTTTGTTCGAACGTTTTATTTCATCTGCAAGAAATGAACCGCCAGATATTGATGTGGACTTTGAACACGGGCGAAGGGAAGAAGTGATCCAATACATCTATGAAAAATATGGAAGAGACAGGGCAGCCATTGTTGCAACGGTAACCCAAATGCACGGTAAAGGTGCCATACGAGATGTGGGAAAAGCAATGGGACTTTCATTAGATGCTGTTGCCAAACTTTCATCCAGCATTCACCGGTTGAGTGAAGGTGTAAATGAAGATGAAGTGAAAGCAATAGGATTGAATCCACAAGATCCGCTCTTGAAAAAAGTATTGGAACTCACACAGCAGTATATGGGCTTTCCAAGACAACTCGGCCAACATACAGGAGGATTTATTATTACACGTGGAAAGTTGACGGATCTCTGTCCTATTCTAAATGCTCGTATGAAAGACAGAACCTGTGTTGAATGGAACAAAGACGACATCGAAGCACTTAAGTTTTTAAAGATCGATGTATTGGCGCTTGGCATGCTCACTTGTATTAAGAAAGCATTTGAATTGGGCAAACAACACTACAAGGAAGATTGGACGCTTGCCAATATTCCGCAAGACCAAACGAAAGTGTACGATATGATTTGCAAGGCTGATACCATTGGCGTTTTTCAAATAGAAAGCCGTGCACAACAATCCATGCTGCCGCGATTAAGACCAAGATGCTTTTATGATTTAGTCATTGAAGTCGCTATTGTTCGTCCGGGGCCAATACAAGGCGATATGGTGCATCCATATTTGCGAAGACGCAATGGCGAAGAGAAAGAGGAATATCCTTCAGAAGCACTAAGAGAAATTTTACAACGGACTAAAGGCGTTCCTCTTTTTCAGGAACAGGCTATGAAAATTGCGATTGTTGCCGGAGGCTTTACGCCAAGCGAAGCAGATGAACTTAGAAGAAGCATGGCAACATTTAAAGCACAGGGTAAAGTAACAGCATTTCAAAAAAAATTGATTGATGGAATGATTAAGAATGGTTATGCTAAAGAATATGCAGTCCGTGTATTTAAGCAGCTGGAAGGTTTCGGCTCTTATGGTTTTCCTGAAAGCCATGCTGCTTCTTTTGCTTTGCTGGTATATGTATCAAGTTGGCTGAAATGTTTTTACCCTGATGTATTTGCATGCGCTATTCTCAATAGCCAGCCAATGGGATTTTATCAACCAGCGCAGTTGGTACAGGATGCCAAACAACATGGCGTTGACATCCGGCCGATTGATATCAACCATTCCAATTGGGATCATACCCTTGAACGATTTCCAAATGAAGGTTACAAATATGCAAAGGAATGTGGAACAAGCCAGGGCTGTGAGCAGTTCTCCTCTATCGGGGGAGTTAGAGGGGGTCTAGCCTTGCGATTAGGCTTTCGACAGGTCAAAGGCATTCGTGCTGAAGACATCGAAGTTTTAGTCAGGAACAGAAAGACGTTATACAGAAGCATTGACGAATTGCGAACCATTGGTCTTTCTAATACAACACTTGAACGCCTGGCAGATGCTGATGCTTTTCGTTCAATTGGTTTGGATAGAAGACAAGCACTTTGGGAAGTGACAACTAAAGATCATGCACAAGCCATGTTTGCAAATCAAAAGTCTCCTGATGCCATTGGTGAAAACGTTTCTTTGCCGCAGCTCTGTTTATCAGAGCATGTCGTACAGGATTATGCAACGACGTCGCTTTCATTAAAAGCACATCCTGTAAGTTTTGTACGAAAGCAATTAGAACAACTCCATGTTACAGCAACAAAAGATTTGGGAAAACTCAAAAATGGTGAACCTGTAAAAGTCGCCGGTTTAGTACTGGTACGGCAAATGCCCGGAACAGCAAAAGGAGTTTGGTTTATGACGATTGAAGATGAAACAGGTTATGCCAACCTTGTCATCTTTCCAAATATAGAACTGGCCTATCGAAAAGCGTTATTGGGTTCTCGTCTGTTTATGGCTGAAGGAACAGTGCAGATTGAGGGAGAAGTAATCCATGTGATTGTAAATGCAGGTTATGATCTTTCAAAACTTTTGCGCAAGCTAACGATTGATGATAATGAAGATTTACCATTACTCACTTTGTCACGTGCTGATGAAAAAGTATCAACGCCAGATAAAAGGGTTGTTGAACAAAAGAAACTATTTCCTGATGCGAGGAATTTTAGGTGAATAAAATTGAGCGGCGATCCTTCACACAACTTCATCGTTGTTGTGTAACCGTAAAAAATATTTTAAAGATCTTTTAATAAAATTTGGTAACAACAAAAAAATAATTTCATCTTTGCACCCGCAAAACAAAATCATAAACATGCTACGCAATCAATTACATATCGATTCAAAATGGTTTAGCTCAATAGGCTATAACCGTTGCGGGGCATGCGTTTCAACGAATTAATATTTTCATCGAACGAATACAAGCCCCGCCGGTAAAAGCGGGGTTTTTTATTTTATGGCAAGTGATGAAAATGATTCTGCTGATAAATTTTGAAAATGTTTTGTGGAAATTATAACCGTGAACATCTAAAGCAAAAACAAAAAATGCAAGAGCAACATTATATATCCATTCAAAGATGTCCTTTAGGGTTTTGGCATTCGCTACCCCAGGCAATGGCTTTACAAACAATCAATAGTGATTTGTTTAAAGGCCGCATGGAGAAGGTGTATCCATATCATCGACCGAGGTGTATCCATACGTAAAAAAGAAATTTTTTTCAACGATAGACGCCCGGTCAAAAAACGACCAGGCTTTTTTTGTTGCCACAGGCTGGATGGATTGGGTAAAATTAACCGGGTTAGTAAAAACTGAAAAAATGATTGTTATGAAATTCTTATTGATCGTACTGGCAGCCAGGTTTGTATTCTACCTGCTTGATCAGGTTGGAAAGAAAGAAGAATTCCAAATGGACGAATATGAAGGTGACTGGACCAATCCATCTGAACACAATGTGTGGTGGTAAAAATATAAGGTGCAGAAAGGAGGAAAGCTTCCCCGCTTGTGCCGATGAATATCGGTATGAGATGCAGCGGGGAGCTTTTTAATGATTGGGTTCTGTGCTGGTAAAACAAAATTTGTTGCGGATGATTCTTTAATCTCAAAGCGAAGATGCCGGTATATGCTTAAATGAGATAACCGGGCAAAGAGCAACTATTTTAAAATTTATTTATGGACAATTTAATTCACCAGAAAACGATTGATGCCAACTCTGTATTTGGCAAACGTTTTCTGAACAGTATGTCGTTGTACCTCTATCAATTCAATAATTTGCCAAGCCTGCATTTTATTGGAAATATAGAAGGTGAGAAAGCTTACAAAGCTTTCAGGGAAACCTTTGCCCACCTTATTGTATCGGAATATCAATATCGTTGGTTTAAGAAAGAAAAGAAGCGTTTTGAGTTTGATGAAACTGTTTTCATCCTAAAGAACAATTGCATAGTGGAGATAGACGATTATTGTGAGATTCTACATGATGGAAAACAGGATGACTTCATTGACAAATGCACAACATTGATGAATCGTTTTAAAGAACGAAAGAAAAAAGACCCTTTGGAGATCAATTTGATCGTAAAAGGGAGTTGTGGATTGGAGCTGAAATCAATGGAAATCAAAAAAACAAAACTGGATATCGGTCTTTTTTATGAAGATGATTTTAAAGAAACAGATGCCATTATTCAAAAACGATTAAACCAAAAGAAAGATAAGGGAATTGTTTTGCTGCACGGGTTACCGGGAACAGGTAAAACAACTTACCTGCGTTACCTGGTTGGAAGATTGAAGAAGCGGGTTCTTTTTCTCTCGCCCAATGTTGCAGCTAACTTGATGGATCCTGACTTTATTGATCTGCTGATTGACAATCCAAATACAGTTGTCATCATTGAAGATGCGGAGAATATTATCATGGATCGCAGAGCATCAGGAAGTTCATCTGTGTCGAACCTTTTAAATATTTCGGATGGTTTGCTGGCTGACTTTTTGAATGTACAACTCATCTGCACGTTCAATAGCTCATTGACGTTGGTTGATAATGCATTGATGCGGAAAGGCAGATTGATAGCAAAGTATGAGTTTGGCAAACTATCAATTGAAAAGGCACAACGACTAAGTGATCATTTGGGCTTTAGAAAAATCATTAACAGGCCAATGACTGTTGCTGAGATCAGCAATCAAAACGAGAAAACCTTTGAAACGAAGCGAGTGGAGATTATTGGTTTCAAAAGAACAGTATTGGAAAATTAATATCAAACCGCTGCGTACACAGCGTTCGCAGCGGTTCATAAAAATAGTTATATGGCAAAGTTGAAACTAACAGGAAAGCAATTGCGTTCCATCGGTTATCCTGAAGGTCCGGTGATCTCGGTTGCGATGAATGTAATGGAAAAGAATTTCAAGCACCTGCCGGAAGCGGATGCTTTGGAAATATTGAGCAGCATTTTGCAAAGCCCCAATCAATATGCAGATGATAAGGTACTGGGCAAAATAGCTGAAGCACTCTTGCCAAAAGCCTCCCACGTTGGGGCAGGTTTGGAGGGGGCCGCAGAGATTTCATTAAATCAAAATGGAATCCACTTCAATGTTTTTGGAACCGAAAACATTGAACAAGGTGCCCTTCATCAAATGTACACGGCAGCCAAATTACCCATTGCTGTTGCCGGTGCCTTAATGCCCGATGCACACCAGGGTTATGGTTTGCCCATTGGCGGTGTGCTGGCAACGGAAAATGCAGTGATACCTTATGGTGTTGGTGTGGACATAGGCTGCCGCATGTGTCTTTCCGTTTTTGATATGGATCCGAAAGAATTGACACAAAGAGAAAATTATTTCACAAGAGAATTGAATGAAGCAACGCTTTTCGGAAGCGGCGCTATGTTCGACAAACCTGCCGACCATGAAGTGATGTACCGGAAAGAATTTGATCAACTGGCCTTATTGAAAGGTTTGCAGGGAAGGGCATGGAAGCAACTGGGTTCATCTGGTTCAGGAAACCATTTTGTAGAATTTGGTGTGGTAGAAATAGCAGAGAAGGATGAAGTGTTGGGCGTTGAAGCTGGAAAGTATTTAGGATTGTTATCACACTCCGGTTCTAGAGCATTGGGTGCCAACATTGCCAACCATTACACAAAAATTGCTAAAGAAAAAAGAAGATTGCCCGGCGAAGCTTCCAATCTTGCCTGGCTACCATTGAATGAAGAAGAAGGACAGGAATATTGGATGGCAATGAATTTGGCAGGCGATTATGCATCGGCTTGTCACCACATCATTCATGCAAAAATGGCAAAGCAATTGGGAAGACAACCTTTGAAGATGGTAGAAAACCATCACAATTTTGCATGGAAGGAAATGCATGATGGAAAAGAAGTGATTGTTCACAGGAAAGGAGCCACACCTGCCGATAAAAATGTATTGGGTATCATTCCTGGTTCTATGACGGCTCCTGGTTTTATTGTGAAAGGATTGGGTGAAGAGGCGTCGGTGAATTCAGCATCGCATGGTGCAGGAAGAAAAATGAGCAGAACATCAGCCATCAAATCCATTACACACAACCAATTGAATGAGGCGTTGGCAAAACACGGCGTAAAGTTATTAGGCGGTGGATTAGATGAAGCGCCGTTTGCCTACAAGGATATTCATGAAGTAATGAAGGCACAAAAGCATTTGGTAGAAACCGTCGGTTTGTTCTATCCAAAGATTGTAAAAATAGATGGCGCACAACCAAAGCAGTGGAAACGTCGCAACAAGGATTTAAGTGCATCAGAAGGATTGACGGGAGAATAATCAGAACCTTGGTTTGGGTGGATTTTAGGATTAATAGGAGATATACCACTCATGATAATCAAAGAGTCTTCGACAATTGAAGACTCTTTGATTTCCTGATAAATCTATTTAATCCACCCAAATCCCGGTTCACACTTTTATATAAATTTTCTTCTTATCCAGCCAGTAACAAATAGCCCACATAAACAAAATAACCGTGAGGGCAAAAGCCAGCGAACCAATTTCCGGCGCACCCGGCATAAACTTATATACCTTTTCATACAACCAGTTCCAGGGGCTCGTATAAATGGCCTCGCCTCTTGCATTCAGGCCGTTAGGAATGCGGATCAGCCGCAAGCCTTTTGGCAAAAAAGCACTTAAGGCAAAAACAAAAAGTGCATTTTTCCCAAACACATCAAAGAAGCGGGTAAGCCAGTTGCGAATGCCTTTGATCTCAATGGCATAGATCAGGGTTGCCAGAATAGCTATGGCCATGCCGGTAGTGGTAACTACGTAAGAGCTTGTCCATATTTTTTTGTTTACCGGGAAACTTAAATTCCACACATAGCCCGTAAGCAGCAGGGCCACGGCTGCAATAAACAAACCTGTAAGCGTACGATAAAGTGTTTGTTGTTTTATGTTTTGTGTTTTGTGTTCGGCATTTGGAATTGTCATTGATTGGCTGAATGTAGTAGTAGGACTGGCAATTGCCGTGGATGTTATACTGTCTTCTTTATAAGCTGTGGCTTCCATTTCACTGGCCTTTCCTCTTTTAATAATATAATCTCCTACCAGGTAACCAAAGATCACCTGTACAATGGCCGGTAAAGTACTCATAATGCCTTCGGGATCGAACACAACACCTTCGCCATGATACATGTGTTGATCGTGTAAAATGGAAAGATCGATAGGAGTTCCAAACCATCCCGCCAGGCTGTACGGATCGGCAGGATTGCCCATCACGCAGAGCAGCCAATAAAAAAGCAAAAGAATGGTGCCTAATAGAAAAGAGCCACGCACTTTTAAGTAGTACACAATAATGGAAGCAAAAAAATAACAAACGGCGATGCGTTGCAATACGCCAAAGATTCTTACACCAACCAATCTGCCCTGCGCATTCACCCGGGTCCACCCATTAGCCACCAATTCATTGTTTTCCCAACGGCTGAAAGGCCACCAGTTTAAGAATAAACCAATGCCAAAAATCAACAAACTGCGCTTGATCACTTTACGCCAAAAAACACCATCGCCCCCTGCCTGCAGCCGCGGCATAACAAAAGCCATGGCATTGCCCACGGCAAATAAAAAGAAGGGAAATACCAGGTCGGTAGGCGTTAGTCCGTGCCATGGTGCATGCTCCAAAGGACTGTAAATATGCGACCAGCTGCCAGGATTGTTTACAAGGATCATAAGGCATACGGTAGCCCCACGAAAAACATCAAGAGAGTAATAGCGCTGTTTCAAAGGAGTTGTTTTGATAAATGTAGTAATTAAATATAAGCAAGCTGCCAGCTTGGGTGATAAAACTGCAGGCAACTCCGGGATCATTAAGGCTTCAGCAGACAAGTAAAAAGTTAGGCTGCGGTCTCTGTGTTCGCTGCGGTAAAGCTGGTTCAAAAAAGGAGAATTCTATCATATGGTTAAACATGTCTTACTAACTGTTTTACCGAAATATTTTCTATAAGCGTAACGGATGACTTTGGTTATGAGGCTAGGTGCAGCTAAGTAGGTTTTCTTAACCATTAAATTTTTTAAAATAGTAACTTATTCAAAATCTGTATTTTTCGAGCATTTGTCAGTCACAGTGCAAAAGCTATATTTGCAGGGCTTTTACGGGCTCTGTCGCAAAAACCGTTGTGACTGAGGTGGCGAAGCCATGCAAAGTACAGCAAGCACCGCCTGAACCCTTAAACCTTTAAACTTATACCTACCATACAGTGAGTGCAAAATGGTATGCCATATATACCCGTCCCCGCTGGGAAAAAAAGGTGAACAGCTTATTGGTCCAAAAAAAGATCGAAAGCTATTGTCCT
>JBQCHB010000388.1:0-26552 GCA_051955075.1 Flavisolibacter sp. | reverse complement strand
AAGCTTTTTTCACCGGCGTCAGATCCGGGACATTGTGTTCGTCAACCGGCGTGGGCACCGCTACAATAAAAAACTTTGCTTCCCGTAAAACATCCAAAGAATTGGTGAAGGTGATATCACATCCTTCAAAAGCTTCTTTCTCTAATTCATTACTGGGATCAATACCCTGTTTCATCATTTCAATGCGCTTTGCATTGATGTCAAAACCAATTACAGAAATCTTTTTTGCAAATTCCAACGCAATGGGCAGACCCACATAGCCCAGGCCTATTACGGCTAATTTCTCTTTTTTATCAACTAATTGCTGGTACATAATGGTTGCTTGTAATCGGGGGCAAATATAGTGGTGAATAGCGAATGGTGAATAGCGAGCAGGCTTCCCACGTAATAATCCGCCTTTTATAAAATGCTGACTATTGAAAAGGAATTAAATAATGCCAGTTGTCAGATGAGTAAATCAATAATTGAAACAGCCTGCCATAAAAAGTAGCTGCAATAGAAGAATCCCTTCTTACCGACCCTTACTTCATACTCATAAATTCTTTTGGTTGTTTTGACCACTCTTCAAGAGGAAGCGATTTAAAATATTCGTAAGTGTTTGCGAGGCCTTCTTTGCGCTGAATTTTAGGAGACCAATCCAAAATAGCTTTCGCCTTGGTAATATCGGGCTGGCGCTGCTTTGGATCATCAGCGGGCAAAGGCTTATAAATAATTTTCACTTTATTACCTGTCAGCTTCAATACTTCTTCTGCAAAATCTTTCAGCGATATTTCATCGGGATTACCAATATTTACCGGCAAGTGATAATCACTCAACAACAACCTGTAAATGCCTTCCACTAAATCATCTACATAGCAAAATGACCTCGTTTGAGAGCCATCGCCAAACACTGTCAAATCCTCGCCACGCAAAGCCTGGCCAATAAAAGCAGGCAAAGCCCTTCCATCATTCAATCGCATACGTGGGCCATAAGTATTGAAAATGCGAATGATCCTTGTATCTACATTATGAAAATTATGGTAGGCCATTGTGATGGATTCCATATATCGCTTGGCTTCATCGTACACGCCGCGAGGTCCAACAGGATTTACATTTCCCCAATATTCTTCTGTTTGCGGATGCACTAACGGATCGCCATATACTTCACTGGTAGAAGCTACCAGTATCCGTGCTTTTTTCGCTTTAGCCAAACCCAAACAATTATGTGTACCCATTGCTCCAACTTTCAAAGTTTGAATGGGAATTTTTAAATAATCAATGGGGCTTGCAGGCGAAGCAAAATGAAGTATATAATCTAACTGTCCCGGGATATGAATGAACTTGGTTATATCGTGATGATAGAATTCAAATTCTTTTAGCTTAAAAAGGTGTTCTATATTTTTCAGGTCGCCAGTAATCAAATTATCCATAGCGATCACCTGATAGCCTTCACGAATAAACCGGTCGCACAGGTGAGAACCAAGAAACCCTGCGCCACCGGTAATTAAAATTCTTTTTTTCATTAAGCAAATTTGGGTTGATTTACCGATGCACGGCCAATGCTTTCATAATGAAATCCTTTTTTCTCCATGGTCTGTACATCAAAGACATTGCGGCCATCAAAGATGACAGGATCTTTTAAGTAAGTAAGTATTTTATCGAAATCAGGCGTTCTGAATTCGTTCCATTCCGTTGCAATGATGAGCGCATCAGCCCCGTCTATGCAATCATATTGTGTTTCCGCGTAGTTGATCTTATCGCCCAAAATATCGCTTACATTTTTTACCGCTTCCGGATCAAAGGCGCAAACGGAGGCACCACTTTCCAGCAAAGCGTTAATAATTTCCAGAGCCGGTGCTTCTCTTATATCATCTGTATTAGGCTTGAAAGCCAATCCCCAAACAGCAAATCGTTTTCCCGCCAGGTCGTTGTTATAATAACGTTTGATCTTTGAAACCAAATGCAGCTTTTGTTTTTCATTTACTTCTGTTACGGAGTTCAGAATTTGAAAATCATAAGCTACTTCTTTAGCCGAATACACAAGGGCTTTTACATCTTTTGGAAAGCAACTTCCGCCGTATCCAATGCCTGGAAAAAGAAAACGCTTGCCAATTCTTTCATCGCTGCCCATTCCTTTACGTACCATATCCACATCGGCGCCGAGACGTTCGCACATCTGTGCGATCTCGTTCATGAAAGAAATTTTAGTAGCAAGAAAGGCATTAGCTGCGTATTTGGTTAATTCTGCAGAACGTTCATCCATAAAAATGATAGGATTACCCTGGCGCACATAGGGACCGTACAATTCTGTAAGAACCGCTTTAGCTCTTTCAGAAGTGGTACCAATTACAATCCGGTCAGGCTTCATAAAATCTTCCACGGCCACACCTTCCCGCAAAAATTCAGGATTTGAAACCACATCGAACTCACCATCGTAATTTTTAGCAATTGCTTTCTGCACTTTTTCGGCGGTGCCGACGGGTACGGTACTTTTGTCAATGATGATTTTATAGTCGGTAAGTAATTTGCCTATATCATCTGCAACGCCCAAAACGTATTTCAGGTCTGCCGATCCGTCTTCGCCCGGAGGCGTTGGCAGGGCAAGAAATACTACTTCGGCTTCTTCCAATCCCTGCTTCAGGTCTGTGGTAAAAGTTAGACGCTCTTCTTTTAAATTACGGTCGAATAACTTTTCGAGACCGGGTTCGTAAATAGTAATCTGTCCGTTTTTTAATTTATTGACCTTGCGTTCGTCAATATCTACGCAACATACGTGGTTTCCGGTTTCAGCCAGGCAAGTGCCTGTAACCAAACCAACGTAACCAGTTCCAACTACGGTAATCTTCATAATGTATGATTAGGGTTTTAAAAATTCTAAGACTTTGGTCGTGATGAAATTTAATTGCTGTTCATCCATCTCTGTATGCATAGGAAGAGAAATAACTCTTTCTGTCAGCCAATCTGTAACCGGAAGTTGTACTTGCGAAGAATTAAAATGCGCAAACATTTTTTGGCGGTGCGCCGGCACAGGGTAATAGATCATGGATGGAATATTATGTTCTGCAAGATAATCATGTAATTTGTTCCTGTCAACACCCTCAAGAATTAAAGTATATTGATGAAAAACGTGCCTGCTGTAGGCCGCACGAAAAGGTGTTTTAATTTTTGGATGATTGGCAAAAGCTGCATCATAATAATCGGCCACGGCTCTTCTTGCATTGATATAATCATCAAGGTATTTCAACTTGATATCTAAAATGGCGGCCTGTATTGTATCAAGGCGACTGTTGCATCCCACCATGTCGTGATAATATCGTTTGCTTTGCCCGTGGTTAGCCACCATTTTCAGGGTATTGGCCAGTTCTGTGTCATCCGTAGTTATCGCCCCGCCATCACCGTATCCACCTAAGTTTTTTGAAGGAAAGAAAGAAGTTGTACCAATCGTTCCTATGGATCCCGTTTTTTTTGTGCTGCCATCCGAAAAATAATAATCGCAACCTATAGCTTGTGCATTGTCCTCGATCACATACAAATTATTGGCCACAGCAATTTTCATAATTTCTTCCATATTGGCTGCCTGGCCGTATAAATGAACCGGTACAATAGCTTTTGTCTTTGGCGTAATAGCTTTTTGTATGGCCGCCGGATCAATACAAAAAGTTTTGGGATCAACATCCACAAATACAGGGGTGAGCTTTAGCAAAGCAATTACCTCCGTGGTGGCTATGTAAGTAAATGATGGCGTTATCACTTCGTCTCCCTGTTGCAAATTCAGGGCCATCATGGCAATCTGCAGCGCATCGGTGCCGTTGGCACATGGAATAACGTTCTTTGATCCGTTGTAAGCAGCCAGGTTGGCGGCAAAACTTTGTACCTGCGGACCATTAATAAATGCACAACTCTCTATTACATCCAATACAGCAATATCAATTTCCGATTTCATTTTCTGATATTGCTGCTTTAAATCAACCATTTGAATGGAACGCATACACAATAAGTTTAAATGGGACTAACTGACTACGCTTACTATTTTTCACAATAGAATACCGTCATTCAGGCGGGCAAAAATAGGAAAATATGGCTGCGTGAACCGTAGAGTTATAATTTTGAGCCCTTTAAACAAAGTGCCTTGCTTTTACTTTACAACTTTACAGTTCAACTTTATTTTATTGCTGTACGCATTGCTGCTTTGTGGAATAAAAAGGCGGTAGAATGGATTAGTGGTAGAAAAAATTTGTTTGCTTCTTTGGAACAAAAAATAACGGCAACCGATAAAATTATTTGGATGCATTGCTCATCTGCCGGCGAATTTGAGCAGGGCAAACCGGCAATTGAAAAACTAAAATCGCTTTATCCGCACCACAAAATCCTTGTCAGCTTTTTTTCGCCTTCAGGTTATCATGTTGCAAAAAATTATCAATATGCCGACATCATTACCTATCTGCCTTTAGATACAAGGCAAAATGCCAGGCGATTCATTGAAATAACACATCCCGACGTCGTTGTATTCGTAAAATATGAATTCTGGTACCATCATTTATCGGCGGCTGCTTTTAAACACATTCCATTGCTTTTGATATCCGCCGTTTTCCGTGAGAACCAAGCTTTCTTTAAATGGTATGGACGATTTTACAAGCAGATGCTTTTTTTATTTCGCCACATTTTTGTGCAGGACGAAAGCTCTTTACAATTGTTGAAGCAACACGGCATCGATCATTGCAGCATTGGTGGCGACACAAGATTTGACCGGGTACAAGAGATAGCTGAAAAGTTTACAGAAATTCCTTTCATTAATGATTTTGCTGGCGATGCCAAACTAATTGTTGCCGGAAGCACGTGGCCCGATGATGAGCAATTACTTTCCCATCTTCATTCTACAAAGCTCATTATTGCACCACATGAAATTAATGAACCGCATTTAGCGCAGATAGAAAAACTGTTCAGTAATTCCATTCGCTATTCACAATGGCAACATAGAAAAGGAAATGAAAAAGTACTGCTGATTGATAATGTAGGTATGTTATCGCGGTTATATAAATATGCTGCAGTAGCATATATTGGCGGCGGCTTTACTAAAGATGGCATTCATAATATCCTGGAAGCGGCTGTTTACGGCAAGCCGGCAATTTTTGGTCCCAATTACAAAAAATACCGGGAAGCTAAAGAGTTGGTTGCACGCGGTGGCGCTTTTAGTGCAGCAAATTCAGAAGAATTAAAAATAACGATAGCCAATTTATTGAACCATGCTGCACAATTTCAGAAAGCTTCTGCCCAGGCGCAAAACTATGTGCTGCAAAACAGAGGAGCTACAGAAAAAATAATTCAATTTATTCAGGAGAACCGCCTTCTCACTAAATGATAAAAATGTTGTACCGTTTCTTTATTGTCGTTCCAGCCGAGCTTGAACTTTAATTCACGGTTGATCCAATACTCTGCTTCTGAAAGAATGCCAAAACTATTGATGGTTTTTATACTTCTCTCGTACATGGCATCATCGCCGCGAAATAATTCGCTAACAAAAGTAAAACGGTCGTTAATGCCAATGCCCTTACGCAAGTCTTTGATAGGTGTGTCTTTCAGCGCATGCACTACCTCTGTTTTTTGCTGCTTCAGCCTATCGTTCAAAGATTCTTTTCGCTCAGCCACTAATTCGTTGATCTCTTTTTTAGACTGGTGCTGGGCTAAGGTAGGCGCTTCTTCCACAGCATCAAATGCGGCATAAAAATTACTTTGTGTAGCCACGGGTTTTGGCTGTTCTTCTTTGCGAACCGTTTCTTCCACAACCGGTTTGGGTAAATAATACTCGTGTTGTTTCAAAATTTCCTGTTCCTTTACTGTGTCTACAGTTTTCACTTCCGGTTCTTCATATGCTACAAATGCAGGTTTTTCTTCGGCTGCAGCCGGAACTTCTTTTTCTTCTACAACTTCTTTTTCTTCAACAACCTCGGGTTGCTGCGCAACAATTACTTCTTCTGCAAAGTTGAAGTTTACCGGCATGGTTACGGCTACTTTGGCTGTGCCCAATACGCCATTTTTTTGTTGAAGATGTAAAAGTTCTGACTGAATTAATTGAACGGTGGCCATTAATTGCGCTGGTGTGCAACCCAGTTCTTTTTGGTGGTATAACTTGTCAATAAGAGCCTTAATTCTTTCCATTGTTTATGGTACTTTCGCTGTTTTTAACAATAGGATTTAGTTCTATAACGAAAAGATGTGCCTAAAATTACTAACAGATTGTAAATAACACAATCTGCAGTGAGTTATCAGGTTGCAAAAAGAGGGAATCTTTTTTATAACAGAAGCAGAACCTTGTTAAATAAAATTATAAACAAGCCATAACTATTTCTGAATGTTTATTGAACCGAATATAAAAGGTGAACGGCGCGGATGGATTGAGGTGATTTGCGGCTCTATGTTCTCCGGGAAAACGGAAGAGTTGATACGAAGATTAAAGCGGGCAAAGATTGCCAATTTGAAAGTTGAAATTTTTAAACCTGCTATTGATGTGCGGTACGATGAAATTAAAATTGTATCGCATGACGAAAACGCTATTCAATCCACTCCTATTGATAATTCGCAGACTTTATTACTAATGGCACAGGATGTAGATGTAGTAGGTATTGACGAAGCTCAATTTTTTGATGACGAGATTGCCAATGTTTGCGATGAACTGGCTTTGCGTGGCGTAAGAGTGATTGTAGCCGGCCTTGATATGGACTATACAGGCAAGCCTTTCGGGCAAATGCCTTTTTTGCTGGCAAAAGCCGACTATATTACCAAGCTACACGCCATTTGTGTAAAATGTGGCAATATTGCCAACTACTCCTACAGGGTTATACCCAGCGAAGAACAAATTATGTTAGGGGCTAAAAACGTGTATGAGCCAAGATGTAGAAACTGCTTTATATTGGATGGCGCAATTGATTAAAACTGCACTTGAATAGCTTTCAACAAATATGGACCTTATTTAAAAAAGACCTGTTGCTGGAAATTCGCCAGCAATATGCCTTTTACGGTGTATTACTATATGTAGGCGCCACCATTTTCGTTTTATTTATGGCTATTGAGAACCCCAACACGGCTGTATGGAACGGGCTATTCTGGATCATACAGCTTTTTATAAGCATTAATGCTGTGGCTAAAAGCTTTTTGCAGGAGAGCCGCAGCCGCATGTTGTATTATCATACCATTGCCAGTCCTCAGAACTTTGTTTTAGCTAAGTTGCTTTTTAACTCTGTATTGATGCTGGTGATGAGCATTTTAAGTATGCTGTTGTTCTCCTTATTCATGGATTACCCGGTTCAAAGGACCTCAGCTTTTATCGGTATTGTTTTTCTGGGCGGGTGGAGCTTGAGCCTGGTATTTACTTTTTTAGCGGCCATAGCAGCTAAGGCACAACAAAATGCAGCCATCATGGCCATTCTTGGCTTTCCTATTATTATTCCGCAATTGCTGATTCTTATGAAAATTTCATCGGCTGTTTTCGTAAGCTCAGGCAGCCTGCCTTTGATTAATATTTTACTCCTTTTAGTATCTGATCTGTTGGTAGTACTGCTGGCCGTTATCCTTTTTCCTTTTTTGTGGAAGGACTAAAGAATCTAGAACCGATGCGCAAGGAACAAGGAATGAAGAAGTAGCTTTAGTGCGGTCTTTCATTTGGTAAAAGAAAATGCACAATGTTCAACGCTCAATTTTCAATATTCACGTAAAAAAATCGACGGCACAGTCTGGGTGTCATCAATTGAATATCGTTCATTGAAAATTGAACATTCTCTCGAATCTCCATTCAACATTCCTTGTTCCTTGTCCAATATTCTCCTGCTTCCCTTATTTTTGCTCCCGAATTAAACGATTGCTGCTTTTAAACCCCTACGTAATGAATAAATGGTGGTGGAAAATAGTGTGTATTCTTCTTCTTGTTTACACCGTAACGGCAGGCTTATTATTCAGTGTTCCCCGTAAGCCCATTATACAGGAATCAATCCGCAACTTGTATTTCCATGTATGTATGTGGTTTTGCATGATGATACTTTTTACCATTTCGGTGGTGCATGCAGTAAAGTATTTGCGGAACAATAATCTTAGGTCTGATATTTTATCTAGGCAATATGCTGTAGTGGGAATTGTTTTCGGTGTGTTGGGTTACAGCACAGGTGCCATCTGGGCCTCTTTTACCTGGGCTGACCCTAACAGTTCTTCTTTTGCTTCTTTTGGCGCTATTGCCAAAGATCCCAAACTGATTGGTGCGGCTATCGCCTTACTTATTTATTTCGCTTATTTGGTGTTGAGAGATTCTATCAGCGATATTGATAAAAGGGCAAGGGTAAGTGCCGTGTATAATATTTTCGCTTTTGCATTTTTATTTCCTTCTATTTGGATCATCCCCCGCCTGCTCGATAGCCTTCATCCTGGCGGACAAGGAAATCCTGCACTTAACCCAAAGGATATAGATGCCCGCATGCGTATGGTATTTTATCCTGCTGTCATCGGCTGGACCTTACTGGGTGTATGGATTGTAAGCCTTAAAGTGCGCCTGCAACTGCTTAAAGAAAAAACTGTTTTAGAATCATGATAAAAAAAATCGCTTTGCTATTCTTTTCTCTTTTCTCTGGCTTGTTATTATTAGCACAGGATGGAGATAAAATCGAAATGGCTGATACAATGCGTCAAAATGGGAAAATATACGTAGTGGTGGCAGTTATCCTTACCATCCTGGCCGGCATTTTTCTTTATTTAATACGCCTGGACAAAAAGATCGGCAAACTGGAAAAAGAAAATAGAGAACATCAATTTATAACAAAAAAACAATCTCATGTCAGCTAACGAAGAATACAGCTTTTTCGGCGCCGTCGAAAAAAGCTTTGACAGGGCAGCAAAATTCACCAACTGGGATCCGGGAGTACTGGAGCAGATAAAAGCTTGCAATGCTGTTTACCGTATGAAATTTCCTGTACGTATGGATGATGGCCGCATCGAAGTAATTGAGGCCTACCGTGTACAACACTCGCAACACAAAACGCCATGCAAAGGCGGTATCCGTTTTGCCGCAGAGGTAAACCAGGATGAGGTGATGGCACTGGCTGCATTAATGACCTATAAATGCGCCATTGTAAACGTTCCGTTTGGTGGCGGTAAAGGTGGTATTAAAATCAACCCAAGAAAATATTCGGTTTACGAACTGGAAAAGGTAACCCGGCGTTATACAGCCGAACTGGTAAAGAAAAATTTTATTGGACCAGGCACTGACGTTCCCGCGCCTGATTATGGAACCGGCGAAAGAGAAATGGCGTGGATTGTTGATACTTATCAAAGCTTACGGCCAGGGGAAATTGACTCTGCAGGTTGCGTAACCGGCAAACCTGTAACTCAGGGTGGTGTTCGCGGCCGCAGAGAAGCCACAGGCCTTGGTATTTTCTTTGGCATTCGGGAAGTATGTAATATGCCCGATGTAATGGAAAAGCTTGGGTTGTCTGTAGGTGTTGATGGCAAGCGGGTAATTGTGCAGGGCTTAGGAAATGTAGGTTATCATGCTGCTAAATTCTTTCAAAACGCAGGTGCAAAAATTATTGGCCTGGCAGAATATGAAGGCGCCATTTACAGCGAGAATGGTTTGGATGTGGATGCTGTTTTCGAACATCGCAAAAACACTGGTTCCATCCTTAATTTCCAGGGTGCCAACAACTTTGCAAAAAACACAGATGCGCTGGAATACGATTGCGATATTTTAATTCCTGCAGCTTTGGAAAATGTAATTAACGGAGACAATGCGCCTCTTGTAAAGGCAAGAATTATTGGCGAAGGCGCCAACGGTCCTTTAACACCAGAAGCAGATGAAGTGTTTGTACAAAAAGGAACGCTGGTTGTGCCCGATATGTATTTGAATGCCGGTGGTGTCACCGTTTCTTATTTTGAGTGGTTGAAGAACTTAAGCCACGTTCGATACGGACGTATGGAAAAGCGCTTCACCGAAAATATGAATCAACACATCCTGGGGCAGATTGAAGAACTGACCAACAGGCAGGTAAGCGAAAGGGAAAGACAATTCATTATGCACGGACCCGAAGAAGTGGATCTGGTGCATAGCGGATTGGAAGAAACAATGATCACCGCCACCCGGGAAATTATGGATGCCTGGAAAAAGAATCCACAAATACCTAATATGCGCACAGCGGCTTATGTAGTAGCTATTAACAAAGTAGGCACAAGCTATGCCGAGTTGGGCATCTTCCCATAGAAAGAATATGATGAAACCATATAGCCCCGCTTCAGTTGAAGCGGGGCTTTTCTTTATCACCGACTGCACTATTTTTTTAATCGCAACTGGCTTTTACTAAACGAAGCTTTTTGTTTTCTTCCTTGCTTCGTGCATTTAGCTGCCTTGCTGCTAGTACTATCTAATGCTGAATGGCGATTAGAAAGTACAAGTGAGTGACACAAGGGACGATGATAAGAATTACAAAAGCCTGTAACAAAAATAAAAGCATACAACATCTTCGTAACCACCATTTCAGGAAAGACCTGAAAGCTACTACAATCAGCCATATCAGGCAGATAAATAACGAAATGTTCATGCTTTCTTAACTACCACTTAACCTCATCTTCCGTTAACAAATAATATCTTTCTATGCAAGAAACAGGCATAATTTTTTAATACACAATTGTGTATAAGTAACCACTAAAAATTACCGGGTGTTTTTATTATCTTGTACAGGATGGGTTATTTGTACCATGAAAGTTAAACCGGATGAAAAGCCTGCTGCTGAACAAGTTTAAGCAGGTAAAACCGGGATTGTTTAACGAAAAACCTAAACGAATTTGAGAGACACAATTATCAACCTTGAAACCGTTAACCCTATAGAGTTCTTTGGAGTGAATAACGGTAAATTAGATATTTTAAAAAAGAAATTCCCCCTGCTGAAAATTCTTTCTCGTGGCACGCAGTTAAAATTAAGCGGAGCCCCTGAACAGGTGGAAGGCGCAAAAGAAAAAATAGACCTCATAGTCCAGTATCTCGAAAGAAATGGTCACATGAGCGAAAATTATTTTGAACAGATCTTGGGCGGCGACGACGCTGAAACCGTTGACCATTTTGTGGAGCGGAATCCCAATGACATTTTGGTATTCGGTCCTAATGGTAAAACGGTAAGGGCACGTACCGCCAATCAAAAACGGTTGGTAACGGCATCAGAAAAAAATGATGTGGTATTTGCCATAGGTCCTGCAGGTACCGGTAAAACTTATACGGCTGTAGCTATGGCTGTAAGAGCTTTAAAAAACAAAGCGGTTAAAAAAATTATTCTTACGCGTCCGGCAGTGGAAGCCGGTGAAAGCCTTGGCTTTTTGCCCGGCGATCTGAAAGAAAAAATTGATCCTTATCTGCGTCCCTTGTACGATGCGCTGGATGATATGATTCCTGCTGACAAGTTGGGCTATTACATGAGCACAAGAACGATTGAAATTGCACCGTTGGCTTATATGCGTGGCCGTACGCTGGACAATGCTTTTATTATTTTGGATGAAGCGCAGAACGCTACTGACGTACAATTAAAAATGTTTTTAACCCGCATTGGCGCCAATGCAAAAGCTATCATCACCGGCGATTTAACACAAGTGGATCTGCCACGAAACCAGCGAAGCGGCTTAGAAAAAGCCAGCCGTATCTTGCGCAATATCGATGGCATTGGCTATATAGAATTAGATGAAGAAGACGTAGTACGCCACCGCCTGGTAAAGGCCATTTTAAAAGCATACAACGCCGAAGGGCAAAGAGAAATGGAACTGGAAGAAGCAAGAAGCAAAGAAAGAAAAGAGAAGCGTTATTACGATAGGGAAAGGAACAACGATTAATATTGCATCGTGTCGTATAAAATTATAAAGTGCCTTAGCAATGAGGCACTTTTTTAGTATTCCCTTTTCTTAGTATTACTTTTGCCACATGAAAAATTTTTTGTTTACCGGCTTTTTGCTCCTGCTGGTCTGCGCCTGTAACAATGCAGATCAAAATAAGCAAGCTACTTCAGAAAATGATGTGGATGCCGCACGCAATTTCATCCGCTCTGCACTTGATGGCAAATGGAAAGATGCACGCAGGTTCATGTTGCAAGACTCAGTGAACACACAACTGCTGGATGCCTTTGAAAGCAACTACCAAACGCATATGACCAGGGAAGACAAAAGAGGTTATAACGAATCTTCTATTACCATGTATGACACGCGACAGGTAAATGATAGTGTTAGCATTATTAAATATTCCAACACGTATAAAAAACAAAAAGACTCGCTGCGTGTAGTGCGTAAAAATGGCCTATGGGTGGTTGACCTGAAATATTCCTTTCCGCAAACCGACACAACTATCTATGTTCAATAATGTTTTGTTAGTAGGATTGGGCGGCGCTGCCGGAAGCATAAGCCGGTATCTTTGCCAGCGTTGGGTAAATGAATATTACCAGCACAGTTTTCCGCTGGCCACTTTTTTAGTGAATATTTCCGGTTGTCTTCTTATTGGAATTTTATACGCACTGGCAGAAAGAGCAAATATATTATCGCAACCAACACGTCTTTTATTGATCACAGGATTTTGCGGCGGATTTACCACCTTCTCTACATTTGCTTTTGAGAATATGAGTTTATTGCGTACAGGCGATCATTTTTATTTTTTACTGTACGCCATTGGAAGTGTTGTATTGGGTATTGCAGCCGTATATGCGGGCAGTTTATTGATTAAACTTCTTTAACTATGAACCTCGAAGGACGATCAAAGCTTTTGCGGATTTTTACAGGAGAGGCAGATCATATTGGTCATGATCTTTTGTACGAAAAGGTTTTGCTTGCAGCAAAAGAACACGGCCTGGCAGGTGGCACAATTATTAAAGGCATCATGTCGTTTGGCGCCAGCAGTCATGTACACAGGGCCCGGCTGATCGAGTTATCTGAAGACCTTCCTGTTGTTATTGAAATCATTGATCACGAAGAAAAGATAGCGGCTTTTTTGCCTGTTGTAAACAATTTGTTTGAGCAATGTGGCAAAGGCGGATTGATCACACTTGAAAATGTTGATGTCGTTTATTATAAATCAAAGAAATGATTATGGAAAGAACTGTTTTACATCCCTGGCATGGTGCGGAATATGGCAATAAAGCACCGCAACAAGTAAATGCTTTGATTGAAATACCGCAGGGTTCAAGAACCAAATATGAAATAGATAAAAAAACAGGTTTGCTGAAATTGGACAGAGTTATTTATTCTTCTTTCCACTACCCGGTTAATTATGGTTTTATTCCACAGACTTTGGGGCACGACAATGACCCCCTGGACATTCTGGTTTTGTGTTCACAATCAATACAGCCGCTTTGCCTGGTAGAAGCTACTGTTATTGGCAATATGCAAATGATTGATTCAGGCGAAATGGATGATAAAATAATTGCCGTAGCAACCAAAGATCCTTCGGTCAATCATATTTCATCCATTGAAGAAATGCCAAGGCATTTTATCAATGAATTGCGCAATTATTTTGAGCAATACAAAGTTTTAGAGAATAAGCAGGTGCAGATAGAAGAGTTTCAAAACAAAGAAATTGCTTATCAAATTATTACTGAAGCCATAGATTTATACAAACAAAAGTTTGCATAATGAATGCGGACGACTTGTAATAGTACTTCAACATCATTTGCTATTTTCGTTACGATTGTCTGCAATAACTTTTCTTAGTATAATAACGACGCTTGCATAAATAGATACCATGACGATTCTCTTTTTTACGCTGATCATTTTTTTAGGTTCTCTTTTGGCAGGCTTCTTAGGTTCGTTGACTGGCCTGGGCGGTGGTGTAGTGATCATTCCAATGCTGGCCTTAGGATTGGGTGTTGACATCCGCTATGCCATTGGCGCTTCCATTGTTGCTGTAATTGCTACTTCGTCGGGTGCAGCGGCCGCCTATGTTAAAGAAGGATTTACCAATATCCGTCTTGGAATGTTTTTGGAAATTGCTACAACACTCGGTGCAGTTGGCGGTGCCATTGTTGCCGTATATGCACCTACCGAAACCATAGCCGTTCTATTTGGTTTTATTCTTTTAATATCGGCATTTCTATCGCTAAAGAAAAAACCTGCTAACCTTGAGCTAAAAAACCGAAGCAGGCTTTCTGCCTTCTTTAAACTTGGCGGTTCTTATCCTGCACGAGACGGAACAGCTATTCAATATAACGTTCGCCATGTATCAGGCGGTTTTTTAATGATGCTTGTTGCCGGCGCTTTGTCAGGATTATTGGGCATAGGTTCGGGAGCTTTGAAAGTGCTGGCTATGGACAATATTATGCGGGTGCCGTTCAAGGTATCTACCACTACCAGCAATTTTATGATTGGCGTAACGGCTGCCGCCAGTGCCGTTATCTACTTTCAGCGAGGCTACATCGATCCTGGATTGTGCATGCCTGTAACGCTTGGCGTATTAACAGGTGCCTGGGCTGGTTCCAGAGTTTTAACCAAGTCAGAAACCAAATGGCTGCGTTATGTGTTTGCTTTTGTTATCACAGCATTAGCTGCGGAAATGATTTATAATGGCCTCACGCATCGAATTTGATAACATATTGTTGTATGAAAAATAGTTTTTGGCAGGATAAGGATATTGAAGTTTTTATTGGCAACCTGTTGCGTGCAGGTGTTATCATTTCTTCGGGCATTATTATCATAGGCGGTATTATTTATTTGTTTGGCCAGGGCGGCCATTTACCGGACTACCAGGATTTTCGTGGATTAAGCAGCTCTTTTCATTCCTTGCCGGAGGTGCTGCAAGGCGTTTTGAAAGGTAACGGCGGATCAATCATTCAATTAGGCGTTTTAGTTTTAATAGCCACACCTGTTGCACGCATTGTATTCTCCGTCTTTGGTTTTCTGCAGGAAAAAGACAGGCTCTATATTTTTATTACACTGATCGTTCTTGTTATTATTGTTGGCAGTATGCTGTTGGGATTAAAGGGTTAAAACAACTTTGCTTTCGATATGCGGTTAAAAAATTTATTTCTTATTTGTGTATTTGCAATAGCATTAAAGACCAATGCGCAAAACTCGCCGTTCGGTACAAGCCGTTATGCTCAAAATGCTTTACAGCAATTAGCCAAACAGTATTTTAAATACAACGTGTATGAATTAGAGCTGGCCGATGTTGTAAATACCTTGCTGCAAGACACTGAAATAAGCATTGACACAACCATTGCACATACCGATACAAGCAGGCTTTATTTAAGAGGCTATCACACTTCCTTCAACCCTTTTCAAATTCAGCTTGACTCTGTGCGAACAATACTTGCAGAGATATATTCGAAGGATAGAGAAACACAAAAGGTTGTTGATACTATTTTCCGCTTGCAGACAGTAGGCATAGCCAAAAGCAACGATCAATTTGAGGATATAAAAGCCTGCTTTGCAAAAATGCACAAACAGATCAAAGGAGATTTTAATTATTTCCGTTATTCTAAAAACAAAATAAAAAAGCAGCTTACAGGCGAATCCTATACGTACTATCAACTTCCTTATTCGCAACCTCTGTTGAATATTACATGGAAAACAAAAAGTGAGAACGAAACTGTAATTGCGATTACATTCGACATTCACCTGCTTAAAACACCCTCCTGACAGAATGCAGCTGATGTGTTCTTCTTCCATTGTCGGTGTTCACAATGCCCTGTTCATCTAATGTATCAATTCTAACTTTTCCGGAAGCATGAATGATCTTACTGCTGTTTAAAAGAATGCCCACATGCGTTACCTTGCCATTTTCATTTTGAAAAAAAGCCACATCACCTTCTTTTACTTTTTCCAAACGCTCAATCAAAATGCCCTGCTCCGCCTGTTGATAAGCATCTCTTAATAATTGTATGCCAAACAGTTTAAAAACAGTTTGCACAAAACCGCTGCAGTCCACACCCATCAGGGTTTTCCCTCCCCATAAATAAGGTGCATTCAACCATTCGTGGGCAGATCTTACTATATCATTTCCGTTGAAAACTCCTTTTACATTTTTAATGCTTCCATGATATTCCCATTCATTGGTCCACAGTTCATTTGTTTGCACATTCAAGCCGGTGAGGTGGCTACCCCTGGGAATTTTCATTACATTTCCCTGGAAGAGTAATACGTTCAGGTCACTTATTGCAACATGCTCAAGAGGCTGCATGGCAACTTGTTCATTTACTTCAGTAATAAGATGATAGGTTAGCCAGCCTTCATAACCATCGTACAACGACTTTATTTTAAACCACTCTTCTTTTTCTTCCAACACCTCCATGGTTTCGCCAAACAAAAGCTGGTTGCTCATTTCTGTTCTGTGTGAGGGTTCCATCCGCACCGGCGCTGCAGGTACTGTACAAATAGCATATTGCATGAACGTAAAATTGATTTTTATTTATGCAAAATTGCAGGCTTTGCATCTTATCTGCAAGTTGAATGAGTTGACAAGTTGATAAAGTTGATTGGTTACCTTAGCAAGTCGCAAACATCAAACATGATTTGACCTGGCGTGAAAACAAACCGCTACGACCATATAACCGACGCTGAACTACTGGAACTGTATTATACAGATAAGAACCAGGAATGGATTGGCATTTTGCTGGAGCGGTATACCCTGTTGCTGCTGGGTGTGTGCATGAAATATCTCAAAAATGAAACGGAAGCAAAAGATTGCGTGCAGCAAATATTTTTAAAAGTGCTGACAGAAGTTTCGAAATACCGTATTGAATATTTCAAATCGTGGTTGTATATGGTGGCCAAAAACCACTGCCTGATGAAGCTAAGAGATAAAGGCGGCAAGGCTGTAAAAGAACTGAACGAACAACAATTGGTGCACACCGAAGCTTCGAAAGACGAACTGCTGGAAAATGAACAAACCTACAACCTGCTGGACGAAGCCATTGAAGAACTAAACGAAGAGCAAAAGCAATGCGTAATTTTGTTTTACCTGAAAAAGAACAGCTACCAGCAGATAGCAGAAAAAACTGGCTATAGCCTGCTACAGGTAAAAAGTTATATTCAAAATGGCAAACGCAATTTGAAGATCATCCTTGAAAAAAAATTAAAGCAAAGCCGGGAGCAAAAGAAATGAGCGACAATTTAAAAGACATATTATCTCATTTGAATCCTGATATTGACCAGGAAACGCTTTTGCTTTACCTGCAGGGAAAACTTTCTGCCGAACAACAGCACGAGATAGAAAAGCAAATGATGGACGATGATTTTGATTCGGATGCTTTGGACGGGCTGGAAAATTTTAAAGACAAAAGAAAGTTAACCGAACTAGTTAGCCAGCTTAATTATGACCTCAGAAAAAGAACAGATAAAAAGAAAAAGCTGCGCAAAAAGCTTGAGCTTAAAATTGATCCCTGGGTGATAGCCACCGTTATTATTGTGTTGCTACTGGTGGTGATCAGTTACTTTTTAATTCATCGGTATTTGCAGCGGTGATGTTGTAGCTGAGGGCACAGGATATGAATTTGCAGTAACTGTTCACATAATAAAGGATACAAGCCGTGGCAGCGAAATTTGTAAGGACACGAGCTATGACTGCGAACTTCGGGTCATTGTTATTAAGAACTATTTGGAGAACCTGCACTTATATAGTCGGACAGGCACACATAGCAGTATTTGAAGAAGAACCATATAGCGTTTGATAAGCGTGCATTTTTTGACCTCAAATTATTTGATTTAGCATGGAAAGCTTGTTAGGCAAAACTAAATTTCTGGCTGAATACATAAAGATTCAGCAATCGCCCTTCATGAACAAATTAAAGGGAGACTTTAATGAGGAAGATCAAATAAATTTTGATCGATACTATAAACTTCGAGAAGAAATTGAAGATGCAGCAATTCTGCTAAAAAAAGGTGATAAAGTAATTTTCAATGACCCTGATAAAAACCTAAGTCCTAATATATTTGAAGGAATTGTACATGAAATCGGACATTCTATTAAAGTCAAAAGTGATAATAAAGTATATACTGCTTTTCCCTCTAATGGTATAGAAAGGATAGATTATGAGAAGGATATTATTAAGAAAAAAAGATTACAGAAAAACATACTCTATATTGCAATAATTCTTGTCATTGGTCTTACAGTAGGTATAGTCATTGATAATGAGATCTTAAAATATTCAGGCATAGGAGGTTTTGTAATAGGCTACATCATTTTATACATGCTTGCTCAAAAAACAATGGAAAGGCAAAATAAACTGTATCAACATAGGAAAATGCGGGAAATAAGACAACTCTCAATGAAAATTGAAATAGGATATAAGCAAATTGCGG
Organism: Flavisolibacter sp.; assembly: GCA_051955075.1. Taxonomy (GTDB): domain Bacteria; phylum Bacteroidota; class Bacteroidia; order Chitinophagales; family Chitinophagaceae; genus Flavisolibacter. The sequence goes on along the minus strand of JBQCHB010000388.1, from coordinate 8,282 downwards.
AGGAAATATGTAGTACAATGCAGAAAAATATTAAAAATTTAGAGAATAGAAATAAAAGAATAGAATAATATTCATTTAAAATCCCCCTTCCCTTCCCTTCCCAGCCACGGCTTGTGTCCCCACAAGCCGCCGATCCTTTCATCCACGCCAATCTCTATGATCCTTTCAAAAGTCAAAATCATCCACAAACAACAGCAGTAGAGAAAAGCAAGCCTTTTTGTAACATTTTAAATGGAGTTTCGAAAAGTTTAAATGGGCTTCGGAGCATCTCAGAAGGTCGTTAAAGCAGCTTAGAGAGCCTCCTAACATCTTCGGAGGGCTTCTAAAGATCTTAGAGAGCCTTCTAAACATCTTCGAGACCCCTCTAAGCTTCTTAGAGAGCCTTCTAAAGATCTTAGAAAGATAAAAAAAGATCTCAGAAGGTCTTCTAAGCATCTCGGAAGGCCTTCTAAAGATCTTAGAAAGGTTAAAAAAGATCTTAGAAAACCTTCTGAAGTCTTTAAAAAGGCTACAAAAGTGCCCCGAAAACCTTCCGAACATTTCGGCAAGGCCTCAAAACTTTTTTGAAGCGCTTCTAAAAGCAGCTAAGGACAGGTTTTCTTTCAAATAGTAGCTTTTAAGCCATATTTATGTAATGGCGCTTATGTGCACTACAGCAAAATCGTTTTGGTATGGCCACAACATTCTCTCAAAAAAAATCCCTGCCTTAACAGGCAGGGACAATTCATTCGTTCCGTTTCATGCTACAACCCCACTCACCATTCACTACTCACTATTCACCACTCACTATTGGTACTGAATATAAATGGGCTTGGGCTTCAGGTTCAGCACTTCCTGCTGCGACATCATTTCTTTTTTGCCGCTTTTTTCCGTATCGTTCACATAAAATAGTTTGAAACCGGTAAACTGCACAGGCTCTTCGTTGATCCAATACCTGTAACTACCTTTTTTCAGATCGGGAGGTCCCCATCCATCCATATCCATCACCACCTGCACTTCGGGGCGCAGCTTTATATCTTTAGCATTGGTTACCATGCCTTTTGTAAAGCGGTGTACAATAAATATTTTGGGAGGCAGGTTGTTTTTCTTTACAATGCCGGCCAGGTAATCGGCTATCCAGTTAATGTCTTTCGCATCTAACGAACCAATAACGCTGCCGGGCCTTTTACCACCTTTAGCATTCATGGCAAATTCTGGGTCAATACCAAAATGCACATTGGGCAGCGATAAGTATTTTTCAAACTGCGGTAGTTCCGACTGCACATCGCTAAGCCCCACCTGCACATCAATAAACACAAGAGCATTGATTTCTTTGGCCCATTTCAATACGGTATCAATCTGGTGCAAAGGCATGCGGCTGCGCCACTTGCCATCTTTACCTGCTGCACCCTGTGCTGTTACAGCTATATAATGCAGGGCCGGAATGGCGGGAACGGTGCTATCGGCCTCGTGCCATTTTTTTACTTCGGCCAAAAGTTTAGGGATCATTTGCGCTTTTGGCCATTTGCCCAAAGCACCCATTTTGGTAGAGTATAAATTACCGTAGTAAGCTACCACGCGGTTGAAAGGCAGTACAGCTCCCGGTAATGGATAAGGTGCATGCTTCACAGGCCAGCGGCCCGAAGTATCTCCATTAGCCAAATATTTCATTAGCGAATCGTACCTGGCAGTGTCTAAAGTTGGTTTAGAAGCAGTTTGATTATCACCATCAGCTTTTGCTTCGGCACCGGTTTGCTGTGCTTGCACTTTAGGAGCAGAAGTGTTGCCGCAGGCATAGCAAAAAAAGGCTAAGGCGGGAACCAGTAAGTTTTTCATACCCATGATATTGAATAATTAGTTCGTTTCATCAAAGAAAGGTAAAATTCCAATTGGGAAATAATTCATTCGACGATTTTGCAAAAATTTCTGTTGTAAAAGGATTGAGAGAGGAGAAACGCAAAAGCAGACAGCACTTTAAAAAACTGCCTTCACAAAAACACATATAGCATCAGTTATAATTAAAGATGCTGTGGCACAGGTTTTTTGCCTTTTGTATAAAACAATGTATGAAGCAGAAAACTGACCCTGTACGCAACCGGCCTGCCGAAGATGGCCGTAGAAATGATCCGGACCTGAGAGATGAATCGGCACAGCAACCCGGTGTAAGCACCATGAGCAGCAGCAATACCGACAGCGCCAACCAGCAATTAACCGAAACAGCAGCTGATAGTTTTAGAGAAAAAAATAAAGATAAAAATGCCGATCCTGACCTGGATGATATTGATGCAGATTGATGAAATTTTTATCTCTTGATTTAAGCCCTTCACAAAAGCTTAATGATTCATTAAGACCAAAAGAAAGGCAGGCGAAATAAAATTATTTTGTTTGCACTGGTACATTTTATTCCTCTCTTAGCAGTTTTAACCGGTCCCGCTATTTAGTGGGACCTTTTTTTTGCTAAGAGATTAAGAGAAGAAAGAAGTTTTGGAGAATGCCGAAATCTTATGCCTACAAGCATCTATAAAAAACTTACGCCTGGCCGAATAGACCAGGCGTATACCAAGCACCACCAAATCAACACAAAAAGTTTATTCTTCCCTATTTTCATTCTTTTGACTGCGCCTGCTACCTGAGCTTTGTCCGCCTCTTCTTCCAATTTCACTCATGTGCTCACGGTTGCGGCTTACAATCTGGCCACCTTTTCTGCCGGCTTCTCTTGCTTCATCACTACTCCATTCATGGGCCACACCCTGCTTGTGAGCAGCACGGCCTCCTTCGCTGGCAATTTCTTTTTGCTTCCCAGGATCCATGGCTGCAAATCCACGATTGGAAGATCTTCCACTTCTTTCACTGCCTGATTCACTTCTTCCATCGCCAGAGGACTCGCCACCCATTCTGGAAATTTCCTGCTGCTGTTGATTGTCCATCGAATCGAACCCGCGGCTCGATTGTTCATCTCTACTCTGATTTTCTTCTCTTTCTGCCATAACACACTACTTTTTAAAAGGTTAACAATTGTGTTGGTATCATCTCATCACAACAAAATAGTGCCGGACTTGTCTAAAGCGGGACAATAAGTTCATTGGGTAATTTTTGCTATACTACTCAACAGATTGAGCAATGCAGTGGGCAAGCAAGCTGAGCAATGATTGTATAAAATTGTTGAGGCTCTTAATGAGCTAATTAAACATTTTGAACGGAATGTATGAAGCATACTTATTCTTCACCTGATAATTTTGAAGTCGTTAAAAGCTTGCTCTTCAAAAAAATTTATTTCTACATTGGTTACTATCGCTTTAGCAGGGCCTTGCCTACACCAGTTAATAAATTGTTGCAACTGTTCAGCACTACCTGAGGCCAAAGCTTCCACATTTCCTTCTTTTGTATTTTTTACCCAGCCTGTCAATCCTAATTCCTTAGCCACATCTTTTGCAGTAGCCCTGTAAAAAACACCTTGCACTTTTCCTTTTATAAGCAAATGAACGGTTGGCATAAATCTTTTTTCAATTACAAAATTCTACTTCTGGCACAACATTTTTTCTTTTCACTATAAATCATTTATGAAAAAAGAAGAAGATCAAAATAAAAACATGCCGGGAAACGACACAAATCCCGGCGAAAAGAAAGTGGCGCAAAATCCGAACCCAAGAGCGAATGAAAATATCCGGGATCGTGCTGACGAATTGGGGAAAGAAAGTGCGGATATGGAAGATGAAGTCGGTACAGAAATAACAGATGGCGAAGACGCTTAGAAAATGTGTAACCAAAAATGAAAGTTACCTACTGATGTTGAAACAATCACTAAAAAAATTTTATGAAACAACAACAAGATCGCAACAGCAACACTGAAAACAGGGAAGAAAGAAGCAAAGGCAACTCGGAGCTTTCATCTAACGCAGCTAATGAGCCAACACCTATTTATCTGACACCCGATAGCACACTGCAAACGCCGGAAGAAGACCGACGCGATAAAAGTATAAATCCGGAAAAAGATGATTTTATATCTGTTTCGAACGATGACCTGCACGAAACCAATGCAGACCGCATGGCCGGCAGCGACCGTGCCGGAACGAGCGAGAGAAAAGAGGAATAATTCAGGATAATTTTTATGAACCGCCCATCTCTTTTTCTTTCTTCATTGCCCTGATCATTTCAGAAAAGCTATTTCCTTTCGACAAAAAGCGAATGGCATAAGCTATTCGTTTAGCTTTTGTGGTTTCTGTTTTAGCACTTTCAACCCATTTGCTAAAATAATTCCGATGACCTTTAGGAAGATTATTAAAATTGTTAAGCGCCTCGGGTTCATCTGCCATGCAGTCCATTAGCTCAGCTGAAGGTTTTATTTCTTCATTATCCACCTGCAATTGCACATGCAGCGCTGCACCTTTTTGCTTTTTGATTCCCTTTCTTATTGCTGCATTCAAAGCCATAATAAAATCGCCTTCGCCCATGGGTAACAACGCCACTGCTTTGATAGAAAAGTTGTCCAGCCTGCCTTTTACCCGAAAAGATTTTTTGTTACCAGGTTTTAATTGCTGCGCCACTTCAGATGGAATTATAATATAAGTCCAACCTGTTTTTTCGCCCTGCTGGCCAAATTTTAATATGGTGGTGGTAAATGAAATCATGGCGTTGTAAACATATTAAAAGCCTGTTTGAAAATAATCAATGTTTTCAGCAACATAAAAATTTACACGTTCTACCAATCCCATCTGTTCATTCCTTCACAGCATGAACTAAATTGCAAAACCATTCCATCCTACCTAAGTTCACCCTTAAAATTTTTGATATGGATAACAGGAGAACAGTTTTGATATGCGATAATGATTATGCTTTTTTAAATGCAATGGAAAAAGAGCTTCCTGCTGAGGGGTATGATGTAGATACAATTGATAATGCTTCTGACCTTGTGCCAACTACCATAAGGCTTCGGCCACATGTTATAGTTGCCAACCCGGATATGCAGGCGTTTAATGAATATGATATATGCAAACACATCATACAGGGCCAACACGTTGATGTCATTTTGCTTTTAGACAAACATTCTACTACACGAGCACAAATTGGCGATTGTCAAGTACAGGATGTTATAGCCAAACCTGTTAACATAGCCAATCTTATCAATCTTTTAGCCAAACATATTTCTGTAGACCAATAACAGGTTGATTAAGTTGATTTGTTGGTAAGTTGAGCAGGAAGTCTTCTCAATTTATCAACAAATCAACCACTCAACTTTCCAACTATGGCACCACTTTAGCATGGTTAGCACATAAATGACGATGAATGACACGAATGAATCTTGGCAGTAAGTTTATGTTTGCTACCGGTATTGAAAACAGCTATCCAACTATTCAGTTGCCGGATGGTACAACGAAGCGGGTGGATGAAATGGCAAAATGTTGTCACTATAAAAATTGGGAACTCGATTTTCAGCTTACGAAAGAACAAGGCATTGAATTTTTACGCTACGGCCCTCCCTATTACAAAACGCATACTGCGCCTGGCAAATACGATTGGGAGTTTACAGACATGACTTTCAACAAACTGAAAGAAATGGGCATCACTCCCATTGTTGATCTGTTGCATTTCGGCCTGCCCGATTGGATGGGCAATTTTCAAAATCCTGAGTTTCCACAATTCTTTGCAGAATATGCAGGTGCCTTTGCCGAACGTTTTCCTTACCTGCAATTATATACACCCATTAATGAAATATTTATCACTGCTATGTTTTCTGCGCAGTATGGCTGGTGGAACGAACGGCTGCATAGTGACAGGGCTTTTGTAACAGCGCTGAATCATTTGTGCAAGGCTAATGTAATGGCCATGCATGCTATTTTGAAAGTGCAACCCCAAGCTATTTTTATTCAAAGCGAATCATCAGAATATTTTCATCCTATGCGGCCTGAAGTGCAAAAACGTGCCAATTTTTTAAACCGCAAACGCTTCCTTGCTTTAGACTTAACCTACGGTTACCCGATCTCTGTACAGATGTACGAATACCTGATGGAGAATGGAATGACCTCAGGCGATTATTATTGGTTTGAGCACAACCAGGTGAAAGCAAGATGCATTATGGGCAACGATTATTATGCTACTAACGAACATTTGGTTTTACCTAACGGTACTACACAAGCCTCAGGAGAAGTATTTGGCTATTATGTTATCACACATCAATATTACAACCGTTACAAACTGCCCATCATGCATACAGAAACTAACATGAAGATGCCTGATTCCGTCAATTGGTTATATCGTCAATGGGCTAATTTGCATCGCCTGAAACAAGATGGTGTTCCTATTGTGGGATTTACATGGTATAGCTTAACACACCAGGTAGATTGGGATACGGCGTTGCGTGAAGATAATGGCCGCATTCATGAAGTAGGATTGTATGACCTGGAAAGAAATATTACACCTGCCGGGCAGGCTTTCAAACGATTGATCAGTCAATGGCAGGAAGTGCTGGCCGCTGAAAGCTTTGGAATGGTTTACACGCATTGACATTGATTAAAGAAAAACTTTAGGAAAGCTTTTTTCTAAAGATCAAATCACTAATCGAAGATTTAAGTACCAGAAAGAATTGTGAAAAACCATTGGGTTCTTTCAACTGTTGTCCTGCAGGTCTGTAATGCGCCAAATCGCCTTTTAATGCGGCATGGATAGCTGATTCAAAATCGTGAAGGGCAAAAGCCATATCTGCATCTTCATAAAACGCATGACCGTTTACGTGTGAAGCATGCAGACTGATTCTTGTGTACTGGTCATTTAATGGAAGCACAGAAACATCAATAGTATATTGAATCTTCTTTTCAACCTGTTCATACGAGAACTTAAAAGATTCAATCACTTTATTTTCTGCTACCAACTTAATGTTGGAAACATAAGCAGGAATAGAAAACAAAGTTTCTTTAGTTTGCTTTTCTGTGGCATCTACAAAAGATTCCCTCGAAAGAAATGTTTGTCGGGGCATGGCCTTTCATTTATTGGTACGGGTTCGTAACAAGTTGCAAAATAAAGTTTGTAGGCTTTATTGTCAATCGGTAATTAACCTAAAAACAAATAAGTAGAAACACGATAAAAATATCGTAGGAAGTGTAATGAATTTGTTGACAAAGCAGTGATTTACAGCATTGCAGCTAGCGTACGTAAACCAAATGGCACTTTGTTTGCAACATAATGATATGGCAACACAACAAATGACAACAAAAGATTTTAAAGAAAAGATATTTGATTACGAAAATGGAACTGAATGGAAGTACGCAGGCGAACTTCCTGCCATTGTTGATTTTTATGCTGATTGGTGCGGACCTTGCAAGGCTGTTGCACCAATACTTGAAGAACTATCTAATGAATACAGCGACAAGCTTGTTATTTATAAAATAGATACCGATAAAGAAATGGAACTTTCAAATCTTTTTGGCATACAAAGCATACCTACACTTCTTTTTATTCCAAAAGAAGGAGCGCCAATGATGCAAAAGGGAGCATTGCCAAAAAATATTTTGCAACAGGTAATTGATGAAAAGTTATTACAAAAAAATATGGCTGGATAAGAATAAGATCAATCTCTTCTTTCCTGTTCAATCATCCTATCATTTCTTGTTTCTTTCAAATCATCGGGATGCACAGAGTCCATTTTCTGTCCCTGTCCATTAAGCGCTTTGTTTACCTTGGCCATATCCCTTGCCTTACTTTCTTTATCCGTATCTAAAAATGAATTTCCTTTATCATTCATTTCATCGTTATAAACTTTAGCAGGTTTTTCTTTTCTTTCATTACCTGGTTTTCTGTCTTTATTCATACACTAATTTTAAAGAGTAATTGCACCTATTGAATTAATCGTTTTTGTTTTCATTTACTTGGTTCGAATTGTCGGGCAAGCCGCCGCCAATAACCCCATGATTCATTGTTCCTTCTTCTCTGTCTATGGAAGTAACATCCCTGTTTTTATTTTCAATGTTTTGCTTATCGCTTTGATTTCCCTTTATGAAATTATTGCGGCCTATTCCGCCTGCACCTTCTTTATCTGTTGCGTTTCGCTTCTCTTCCATAAAATTTTTAGTTTAGCTGTTGAAAGAATTATGCCAATAGATTTACCGAGGAACTTTGAAATATTTTTGAACTTTGAAAATGTGTATATTGGCACAGCGATTGCTTGCTGTATAAGGAGTGTTAGAAACTATTAGTAAAATAACACTCATAGCAGTTATAGGTATTTACGTATTTTTAACTGCAAGAAAAGGGCACTTAAAACGTGCCTTTTTCGTTTTTAATACTGAACGGTTTCTGTAAATACTGACGGA
>JBQCHB010000387.1:0-2787 GCA_051955075.1 Flavisolibacter sp. | reverse complement strand
AATAAACCACTTTGTCCAAAACGATTGCTTTTGCGGCGACACCACCTGGCTCCAATCCATCCATTCCAGACTATTAGGGTAAGCCAATTCAACAACCTTGTATTTATTTTCAAAAAGTTTTGGATTCTTATCTGCTGCATTTCCTTTCACGCCCAGTTCTTCAACCTTACCCAATCGCCAGCGGGCTGCATAAAAAAGAACCGTATCTCCCACTTTATAAGAGGGAAAAGAAGGCCACGGATCTTTGGGGCTTGCAGCAGTCTCGCCTTTTGCCTGGCAACTTGTTTGTGCTGAGATGGTCAATAATGAAAAAACAATAAGGGCAAGTCCGGAACAAATTATTTTCATAAGTGTGTATTTGCGCAACAAAGTAATCAATTAGTTTTTTTATGACAGTGCCTGCAACAGCTTTTTGCGATGACCACCTTTCTTTCAGCATCACGAAAACTTATTTATTGCCTTAACTTCCGGCTTATGAAATCATTTTTCCTGGCGGCTTGTTGCTCAACCGCTTCTTTTTTTGCATGGCCGCTCCCTGCTTTTTGCCAGCAGCCGACGGACAGCAGTGTTGTTGATTTTTTCGACAGTACTATCATGTATGCTACAGAAAAGCCTGTGCTTTTGTCAAGACAATTCAGCTTTACAGAAGGACCTGCTGCAGATAAAAAAGGAAATATTTTTTTCACCGATCAGCCCAATAATAAAATATGGAAGTATGACACCAGTGGCAGGTTAAGTATTTTTTTAGATGATGCCGGGAGAGCCAATGGTTTATATTTTGACAACAAAGGAAAGCTGTTGGCCTGTGCCGATGCCAACAATCAATTATGGCGCATACAGCCCAATGGAAAAGTGAAGGTGTTAGTGAAAAATTTTAATGGCTACAGGCTGAACGGACCTAATGATGTTTGGGTGCATCCAAATGACAACATTTATTTTACCGATCCATTCTACCAGCGCAGTTACTGGAATGAAAGAAAAGATACCATCACATCACAAGACGTTTACCTGCTTACCAAAAATGGAAGACAATTGATAACGGTTGCCCAAAACCTGGGCAGACCCAACGGCATTATTGGCAACAAAGAAATTTTATACGTATCGGATATTAAGGCTGGCAAGATTTATAAGTATCGTATCACCCACAATGGCGCCTTAACCGACAAGCAACTTTTTGTGGATGCACTGGCCGATGGCATGACGATGGATGAAAAAGGCAACGTTTATCTTGCCGGCAACGGCATTACTATTTTTAATTCGCAGGGAAATAAGATAGCGCATATTACCATTCCGGAAAAATGGACAGCCAATGCAACCTTCGGCGGCAAAGACCACGATCTTCTTTTCATCACCGCATCACAAGGCATATATGCATTGAACATGAAAGTAAAAGGTATTCGTTAATGACGGCAGGAATGATCTTTGGTAAACAAACGTCAAACGTGAAACAAATCTCACGTCTGACGTCTCAAGTTTCATCTTACACTCGCATTCTTTTCACGCCTTTTAAAAATTATTCTGCGGTAAGCACACCGGTCATGTTTTGATAGTGGCCGGGGAAGCTGCAAATAAATGTGTAAGAACCTGCAGGCACTGTAAACTCAATGGTATCAGATTCGCCAGGACCAAGCAGCTTTGTATGCGCAATGATGTTGGGATCGTTGGCAGGAATGTGCTCCGGTGCGCTGATGGCCTCTTTGGCAAATGCAGCCAGGTCAGTGCCGTCTTTCAGCAACACCCAGTTGTGCGCCATAGATTCTTTGGGCATGGTGCCAATGTTCTTTAAAGTAAGCGTTACTTTCTCGCCTGCTTTTACATTGATCTCAATGGTGCTGAACTTCATCTGGTCGTTAGCCGTTAGCTCTACATTGTTTGAAAGATTTTTAGTTGTTGTAGCGGCTGGCTCATTGGCTGCGGGTGCTGATTCATTACCGCCTTTGTTATTATTACACGAAACGAAAAACAATGAAAAAGAAAGGGCCGATAACAGAAATAGATTTTTCATGATCATATAATTATTTGTGGTGCAAAGTTACCAAGGCTAACGGCGCAGACTTTTGAGATGCGGAAATTTGACACATGATTTTCGTCAGGTTTGTGGCTGTGCTTGGTGGCTGAATATTTAGCTTCTGCGCAATTGAGTATAAGCCAACGGAAAAAGCTATGGTAGCAACAGGCATAAGAAAAAATCCGTGTTGTGATAGCCTTAGCTGCCAACGCACAAAAGAAAACTACCCTCTCAAAAACTACAAATCTAAACCCGAACTCCAAGCTACCCCGTCAATTACTTCGTCATGAAAAACACGATCAGGAAAAATAGAATGAAGTTGGCAAGGCAGATCAGCAGTGAAGCGTATTCTTTAAAAAATGGGGTATGTTTCATAAATCAACAGGTTCTTTGTTATGGTTACTGTTTGAGACGCATCTTCTTTCATAAGGTTACAGCCGGATGCGGATTTTGGCTATTAAATAGATTCGCTTTAAAAACAAAGGGCCGGAATAGAAATTCAGCCCTTTTTAAAATCCAATATCCTATGAAAAACCTAACGCTAAGGTAGAAGGCCTGTTTTTACCCAACAACCGTGAAAACACCTGAATGAATGGTTGTAATAACGGAATTTTTGAAGACTATTTTAAAAAAAGAGGAGTACCAGGCTTTTGTGGCAGCAATTTCGTTTAAAACCGGAAGAGGTGAAACATGGGATGGCAGATGTGAGACCAGTTTGACATTTCAGGTCAGCCGCTTTACAAAATTCACGTGCTATTCTAATGTCAGAAAAAAACAAA
>JBQCHB010000386.1:0-4732 GCA_051955075.1 Flavisolibacter sp. | reverse complement strand
CATGTTTGAACTGCCATCATCGAAAGAAAAGTTCTTTACACTGGATATGGAATATGCTAAACGTAAGTTTGATAAGAGCAAACTGAGTTTATTGAAAGTAGCGTAGTGATTACACAATCGGAATCTGCCTGCTGGTTGGCGATTTCGTAAATAAATAAATCAGCGAATTCATTTATAATCTTTAAATCAGCGATCATGTTTGGATTGAATAAGGACAATGCGCAGGGCCAGGTAACAGAACTGGTAGAAAAACTAAAATCGCAGGCCGGCCTTAGCGATGAACAAGCACGAAAGGTAATTGAAACCATTAAAGATTTTGTGGTAGATAAATACCCCATGCTTTCCGGGGCAGTGAATAACCTTTTTAAATAAAAAAAACGTCCCGATGGCGGGACGTTTTTTTAGACATCATTTACAAACCAAAAATCTCGCCATCATGAGCGGGATTTTTGGTTTGTTGTCTAACGCCGAATAAGCAATTGTTTTTTCTCGGAAAAATTTACTCCAATAACTTCTATAGTGTAATTGCCAGTCTTCAGGTCATTAATATTCAAAGTCGCCTTTTTAACTTTATTGAATTTTTGATGCTTTTTCAAATTTCCCTGCAAGTCATACACCCTTACCTCGTCAATAGTAATATTAGCAGTTTCGGTAGAGTTTAGTTCTGTTGGTGAGACGGTTACTGTATTTGCTGCAGGATTAGGGGCAACAATATACGATCCACTTAATTGGCGGCATCCGCCAACTTCCTCAAGGCTTGCTTTGGTTGAAGTGCCACAACTGTTTACAATTTCACATTCTAAGATTGAAGTACGATTACAGGGAATGTACCAAACGTATTTATTTCCGGTAGCAGACGTTAAACTGCTATTCAAATACCACTTGTAAGTAACGCCAGGTATGGGATCAGTAGAGCCATAAGAATAAGTAGCATATACCCCTATCCGTGTTGGCTCTCCTGGCCAAATGTTTATTGTAAGGTTACATATAAAAAACAGAACGGCGACCTTTCATCACCTTATACTTCAACAACATTCACTCCTATAATCAAATCACTCAATTTTACGGACATGTAAGCTATAGCCTGAATACCTTTGACTGTGGCAGTTATTGTGATTATACGTATAAGGTCGAAGCTACAGAGACATGCCATTTCAAAACAGGGTCATTTGGATCGGTTGAAGTTTTTACCAGTACGCCGTTTACAACCATTCAAATTTTTCTACAATTACATAATCTGGCGGAAAATTCGGATTGACCTTAAAATACAAATCTGCACAAGGGTTAACAGGTCCCAATTCACCGGGAGTTTCAGCAATACCATCACCGGTATTTGTAGCAACAACGACATTTTCACCATTTGCAAAGGATACGAAAGAAATCAGCGAAAAGATAAAGAGTAAACATAATTGTTTCATAGTTACTTGTTTTGAGATTAAGGAAATTTTATTTCAATGGATATAAGATACCTATTTGAAATGCCCGGTTAGCGCCTTTACTTTCACTATGTCGGACTCCTGCAGCGTCTTCGTAATACATGGTTTTAAATCCATAGCTATACCGAATTTCAACACCAATATTTTTTAGCAACTTATAATTAATACCTACGTCAAGTCCTGCGTCAAACTTAGATGGATAGTTCTTTGATACATCTATAAATTCGGAATAATATTTTAGTTGGGCTGATGTGAGATAGCCGATTTCCGGCCCTAAGAGAAGCGAAGTTTTATAATCAATTTTATATCCTAATAAAATTGGAACATTTAGATAGTTCAATCGTAAAACACTTTTGTCTGAAGCTCCTATTATTTTTTCCGTCCTTTGTCCTTTTGATGAATACAACAATTCGGTCTGTAAAAACAATCTTTTATGTATGGGAACTAATATAAAACCGCCTCCATACCATCCAATTCTGTTTTTAGGAAATGCTGTAAAATCTTTGGTAGTTGCTATGTTCATGCCCGATTTAATGCCAAAACCTACTTGCCCGTAAGAGTTATTTACCATAACGAACGCAAAAAAAGTCAGGCATAACTTCTTCATCGCTGAAAATTTCGTTTTAAAGAATGCCTGAACAGCTATAAAAATGGAGGATGCCAAAGGCGGTAAGGAGTGTTTTAACATGGTTATTAGCTTTAATCTTGTCGAAGAAGTATTGCTTCTTACATCTAAATATTTTGCAATTAAAGCAAATTATATTAGCCATCAATAATAATATTTCAAAACCAGTATAAACGCTTATTTCTAACTACAACAATTCTTCGCAGAAACTAAAAATCCCGCCTTACAGCGGGATTTTGATTCGGGTACATAGGTTTGGTTTTCCGTCCTTAGTATTTTTAGCTGCAACCCATAGAGTTGCCGCAGTTCAAACATTTGTAACAGGTACCGCTGCGTACAGTAATGTGGCCGCAAGTATTACAAGCCGGCGCATCGCTTTGCATGCTTTTGGCAGCAGCATTTACGGCACCCAATCCTGCTTCGGCTTTCACCGTTTGCTTTTGTGCTTTTACGCTTTGCGGTGTAGCAGCCACTACTCTTACACTTGATAATTCAGGTTGCTTCACCGGCTCATCCCATTCCTCATTGCCTGCATTCATCACTTCAGGCTTGTCCAATACATGCACTAAATCGGTGCGGTTCAGATATTCATAACCCAATGCACGGAATACAAAATCAACAATAGATGTGGTTGATTTAATGTTTGGATGCTCTACAAAACCGGCGGGTTCAAACCTGGTGAAAACAAATTTTTCTACAAATTCTTCCAGCGGCACACCGTATTGCAAGCCTATGGAAATAGAAATGGCAAAGCAGTTGAGCATGCTGCGCATGGTAGCGCCTTCTTTCGCCATGTCAATAAAAATTTCTCCTACAGTACCATCGGCGTACTCGCCGGTGCGTAAGAAAACGGTTTGCCCGTTGATCTTGGCTTTTTGCGTAAAGCCTCTTCTTTTAGCAGGCAATGTGCGACGCTCTACAATGCTGGCAAGTTTGCGTTTCAGTTGTGTATCAGGGTGCGCCTGAACACGTTTCTGCACTTCATCCAGCAATTCTTCAATGGTCAGTTTGCCCATGTCAACAATGTTCGATTCTATTGCCGTTTCCACCTCTTGTTCCTTGCCGCCTGCATCTTGTTCCTTTTTCTTCTTATCAGATTTGTTTGAAAGCGGCTGCGATAATTTAGAACCATCACGATACAAAGCACAAGCTTTCAAACCCAATTGCCAGCTTAGTAAATACGAGTCGGCAATTTCCTCTACCACTGCTTCGTGAGGAAGATTAATGGTTTTAGAAATGGCGCCGCTGATAAATGGTTGCGCAGCGGCCATCATGCGAATGTGACCGTGTGCATGAATGTAGCGTTCACCTTTTTTACCGCATTTGTTTGCGCAATCAAATACGGGCAAATGCTCAGCCTTCAAATAAGGAGCACCTTCTACTGTCATTGTTCCGCATACATAATCGTTGGCAGCTTCAATTTGTTCATCGGTAAAACCTAAAGCTTCCAGCAAGCTCCATTCAAAATTGAAATATTGTTCCGGTTTAAATCCTAAGCGTTGCAAACACTCTTCGCCCAAAGTATACACATTGAATACAAAGCCAATTTCAAAGGCAGACGCCACAGCAGCATCCACCTTTTTAATTTCTTCTGCAATGAAACCTTTTTCAGATAAGGTTTGATGATTGATGTGTGGTGCGCCGGCAAAAGTTCCTGCACCAACAGCGTATTTTACAATGGCTTCTGTTTCTTTTTCACTGTATCCCAAATTTTTCAATGCAACAGGAACCGACTGGTTAATGATCTTGAAATAACCCCCGCCGGAAAGCTTTTTAAATTTCACCAAAGCAAAATCTGGTTCAACGCCAGTTGTATCGCAGTCCATTACCAGGCCGATAGTTCCTGTGGGAGCAATTACAGTTGCTTGTGCATTTCTGTAACCAAATTTTTCTCCCAACTCCACTGCTTCATCCCAGGCTTTGCAGGCAGCTTTCAATAAATAATCAGGACAATATTGCGCTTTCAATCCTTGCGGCTTTACACTCAATCTTTCATAGCTGTCTGCATCGTAAGCAGCTAACCTGTGATTGTGCATCACCCGGATCATGTGCTCTTTGTTTTCTTCGTAGCGAGGGAAGGCGCCTAACACTTCGGCCATTTCCGCTGATGTTTTATACGCCACGCCAGTCATAATAGCAGTAATAGCACCGGCAATAGCTCTTGCTTTTTCGCTATCGTAAGGAATGCCGCTAACCATCAGCAAGGTACCAAGGTTGGCATAACCCAAACCAAGTGTTCTGTATTCGTAGCTCAATTGAGCCACTTCTTTTGACGGGAATTGTGCCATCAACACAGAAACCTCCAACACGGTCGTCCAAAGACGGCAGGTATATTCAAAACCTTCTACATCCAGTGTTCCTTTTTCAAAGTCGTAAAACTTCATCAAGTTGGCTGAAGCCAGGTTACATGCTGTATTGTCTAAGAACATGTATTCGCTGCAGGGATTGGAAGCCCTGATTTCTCCACCTTCCGGGCAAGTGTGCCATTCGTTAATGGTGGTATTGTATTGGGTTCCAGGATCGGCACATCTCCACGCAGCATAAGCAATTTGATTCCACAATTCTCTTGAAGGAACTTTTTTCATTACACGGCCATCGGTACGTGCTGTTAATTCCCAGTCTTCGCCTTTTTCTAATTTTTCAAAGAAAGCGTTAGGGATACGAACAGAGT
>JBQCHB010000385.1:0-2771 GCA_051955075.1 Flavisolibacter sp. | reverse complement strand
TAACACTCTTTTGGAGAGTGGTTAACGGCAAACTTTTCCTATTTTAAAAAGCATATTCTTCATTATAAACAATTTCTTGCCGTTTATGCTAGTACTAGCTGTGGTTTCCTTCGTTTTTATCTCGTTCTTTTTCTGCTTTTTGCTTTTCAACAGCATTGCCTTCATGTAAAGCAGTTTCGGTTTGCAGCCTGGCTTTTTCGAAAGACTGTTTTAAAACGGCCCGGTAAATGTAATCGTCCATCTCTACCTTGTTGTCAATAGCATTAACAAGATTGCGGTTTTGATAAATAATGTTGAGCGCACAGGAAATAATTTCTTCAGAAATTTCCGAATGCATGTTCTCTTTTGAAGAGCTGGTGGTAATCATTGCTAATAGTTTAGGAATTGAATGATGGCAACACAAGCCGCAAGCAGGCTGTGCTTTTAAAAAACATAACTCATCTGCATGAAAAGTGCCAGAATTAAAAAATGGGGATAAGTTGGAGTTGGTTATTCTTCAATCGCCAAACTGTGGTATAAATTTTTCTGTCCATTGTATTGAACTTAATCAAACACTATCTTCAAAGCCTTATCAGCCTTTTTTATTTTAACTATAGCTGCATGCAATAGCGGCCCACAGTCTGCATCATCGAAGGACAGTACGCAAACCCTAAACACTTCTTCCGCAAAAGCCTATAGCTGGCCTGCAGACGAAGAAAAAGAGTTTTTATCAGGCTGTGTTGACAGTGCTAAAGTAAAGCTTGGAGAAGCGGCTGCCTTTGCACAATGTAAATGCATGCTCAACCAGTTAAAGCAAAACTTTCCAAATATGGACAGCGCTGCGCCTGCATTGATGGATGTAAAGCGGGTAGCTGAAATGGCGGCTAAGTGTAAGTAACGGAAAAAATGAGTAACCGTTTGTGCTATGCTAAAAACTTTTTAATGCAATTCACTCTGATACCTTTAGAACGCTTCTCATTACTCATTATTAATCATTCATTACATCGTTCCGGCCAACGCCATTAATGCTGAAAGAAGCATCACGCATTTCCAGCAGTTGAGTGTAGTAAAGTATTTTTTATTCATGATTTATTTTGTGGTAATGACGCAATAAACCTACCGTTTATTGTTAAGGCTTCATTAGAATTTTTGCTTTTACAAAAGATATATTAACTACAGCTCTTTTATTTTCAAATCTTTCCAGCGAACTTTTATGCCGCCGCCATCATGTATTTGCAAAGCAATAGACCCCTCACCTTTGCCAATCTTTTCATCTTTTAAATAAATCATCTGCCGGCCATTGAGCCAGGTGGTTACTTCATCGTTCACCACTTTTATTTTCATGGTATTCCATTGTCCTTGCTTTAATTGCTTTTCATCTTCCGTTGATGGCTTTATCAGCCACCCTCTTCCATACGACTCGTAAATGCCACCGGTGTGCAGGCCAGCTGGAGCTACTTCCGCCTGCCAGCCACTGATTTTTGTGCCTTCAATAGTAGAACGGAAAAACACACCACTATTACCGTTGGCTTCCTGCTTAAACTTTACGGTGAGGACAAAGTTTTTATAGCTTTTGTTTGTAGATAAATAGCCATACTGTTTGTCCGGCCCGCTTTCGCAAATTAATTCTCCGTCTTCTACATACCATTTTTCTGTGCCATGAACCGTCCAGCCGGAAAGGTCTTTACCATTGAAGATCTTTCCGGCTTTTTGCGCAGCTAATGTCATGGTTGTAAAAAGGAATAACAAGCAGAATAATAGATCTTTCATACTTACAGTTGATATTGAAAGGTAGCTTCTTTCAATTAATTTCTACAAACACTTACAAAAGAACTTAGTATTGTATTTGCAGTAAATTATTTAATGATTCCTCAATCACCTGTTTTATGATACAAAACTTTCCTGTTGAATTTAATTTAACCGATGGAACGCATGTAGTAGTTTACAAAGAAAAAGAGAACTGTTACGAGTTTTTCCTGGAACGGCTGAACAGCGAGAAGCACAACTTCTTTTTAGTAAATGGTAAAATTGAAGAGAGTTACGAAACCCGCTTTGATCATTGGCAAAACGAAGCTGTGGAAACTTTTGAAAAGATGTTCATAAGAGCAAATGGTTAAAACCATTTTTGTATATTCATACATAACGATTCATAGCCCACGGTTTAAACCGTGGGCTATGAATCTGTACTTCGATCAAACCATTTCAATGGTTTTGCCAACACTTTTTAATAACTACAGCCATGTCTCATTCACTTAACAAAATATGGATTCATGCAATTTGGTCCACTAAAGAAAGATACCCGCTTCTTCATACTCCCATTGAGAACAAAGTACACAATTACATGCGCAATCAGTTCATTGAATTGGGCTGTCCTGTTCGCATTATTAATGGCATGCCCGATCATGTGCATTGTCTATTCCTTTTAAACCCTCAAAAAGCAATGACAGAAATAATAAAACAGGTAAAAGGAAGCACATCGCATTGGATAAACGAAAGCGATTTGATAAAAGATAAGTTCTCGTGGCAAACAGGCTATGCAGCCTATTCGGTCAGTGAATCGGTCACAGAAAAACTATATCAATACATCGTTACCCAAAAACAACATCATCTAAAAAAAAGTTTTTTAGATGAATATGACAGGTTCATCAAACTGCACGGGTTACAATATGATGAATTAGGTAATAATTGATTGGCCAGGTAGCAAGCTAAACCAATAATTTCCGACTCAATTATTGCTATCCCTGTTATCTACATTTCTTCTTGCACGGCGTACGTATTCCTCATCTGTTTCT
>JBQCHB010000384.1:0-9345 GCA_051955075.1 Flavisolibacter sp. | reverse complement strand
AGGTTTGGCACCTCGATGTCGGTTCGTCACATCCTGGGGCTGGAGAAGGTCCCAAGGGTTCGGCTGTTCGCCGATTAAAGTGGCACGTGAACTGGGTTCAGAACGTCGCAAGACAGTTCGGTCCCTATCTGTGGTGGGCGCAAGTAAATTGAGAGGACGTGACCTTAGTACGAGAGGACCGGGTCGCACGTACCGCTGGTGTATCTGTTGTGCCGCCAGGTGCAATGCAGAGTAGCTACGTACGGACAGGATAAACGCTGAAAGCATCTAAGCGTGAAACCTTCCTCAAGATGAGTTTACTTTTAAGAGCCGTAGTAGACGACTACGTTGATAGGCTACAGGTGTAAAGCTAGTAATAGCAAAGCCGAGTAGTACTAATTGCTCGTACGCTTTAATTTTTTATATAGCTCCGCTAACAACTTTCCAATATGTTATCTTATTGTCTTACTTAGTAAGATTCACCTTTTTATGGTGGTTTTGCCGAGGGTGTTCACCTCTTCCCATACCGAACAGAGAAGTTAAGCCCCTCATGGCCGATGGTACTGCACCAAAATGCGGGAGAGTAGGTAGCTGCCATATTTATTGAAAAAGCCTTTCAGAAGTGAGAGGCTTTTTTATTTTATATATTCGTTTTGTTCCCCGATTCTTTCTTTCTCTTTCAACAATCAAAACTTTTAGATTGAATAATTCATTAAATTTAGGAAGTCTTTCTCTGCGTTTCTAGTTTCCACGTTCTTGATTCACTATCCTAAGCACTTAGAAGAACAAGGTTTTTATCCAATTGCCCGATAAAAATTCTTATTAATTTCTAACTGCTTGCGTTATGAATTTCGATAAGTTTTTCTCCAGGAAAATAAACCTTGTAGTTCCTTTCTTCCTGTCTTTGTTTTTCCATTGCGCTTCCGGATATGCACAACATAATTCGGAAAAGGGACTCCCTTTCATCACTAACTATTTACCCAAAGATTATAAGGCATTACCACAAACCTGGTGTGTAGCAGAGGATAATAGAGGTATTATGTATTTCGGTATTCAAAACGGAATACTTGAATATGATGGCGTAAAATGGCGCAAGGTTATATTCAAAAATGTGCCGAGTGTGGTAAGGGCTTTGGCTAAAGATAAGAACGGGCGAATCTATTATGGTGCCATAGGCGATTTTGGGTATTTAACACAAGACAGTTTGGGACAAACTGTTGGAAAATCGCTTTTACAATTTATTCCATCGAAGTATAGAAACTTTTATGACGTTTGGACAATTTATGTTGCTAACGAAGGGATCTATTTTCAATCAAGGGAACTCATATTCAGGCTGAATGAAAAAAACGAAGTGAAAGTGTGGAAGCCAAAAGTTAAGTTCATGTACTCATTTTATTTAGACGATAATTATTTTGTACATGAACAGGGCGTTGGCCTGTTTAAAATGGTCAGCGATTCATTGCAGCTAATTCCCGGGAGTGAGTTTCTCGGGCAGGAAAGAATGCAGGTAATGCTGCCTTTTTCTTCCCTGGATAATGCAAATGCGGAGAAACGATATTTGATCGGACTATTCTATAGCGGCTTATATATTTTTAATGGCAAAACTTTTCAACCATTTGTATCTGAGGCTACCTCGCTGCTGAAAGCAGGAACTTTATATAAAGGCGTTAAAACAAAAGACGGGAATTACGCACTCTCAACTACAGGCAAGGGTTTGATTGTAATCGATGGCAATGGTAAAATTGTTCAGCAAATAAACAGGGACATCGGATTGCAGGATGAATCAGTATATGCAGTGTTTTCTGACAGCAGGGGTATGCTGTGGCTTGCATTGGACAACGGCATTTCACGTGTGGAGACATCTTCTCCGCTTACCCAATTCACAAACCAGGCCGGCATTAATACTGCCACACTCTCTCTTGAAAGATTCCAGGGAAAATTGTATTTAGGAACTACTAATGGTTTATTGTCGTTCAATGATGCTACCTCAAAGTTTGAGCCTATTCAGGGCATACCGCCCAATCAAACGTTTGCCCTTTTAGCAGATAACAATTCGCTGCTTGTTCCAAATGACGGGCTTTTTGCCATAGAAGGAAATAAAGCAAAAATGCTACAGCCTTCCATAGGTGGTAACCTGCAATTAGCAGGACTTATGAAATCGGCTAAATATCCAGATGTTTTATATGGAGGCGCAACATCTGGCGTTGCAATTTTTAACCGTACGAAAGCAGGCTGGAAATTTGTTGGGAAAGTTCCTAACCTGGACGACCAGATCTGGACATTTTCTGAAAATAAGGATGGAACAGTGTGGGCGGGGACACAAAGCGGTGTCGTGTATAAATTAACGCCGTCGTTCAATGAAAAAGACGAACCGGTTTTAAGCAAATTCCGCATTGAAAAGTTTGGAGAAAAACAGGGACTAAAGTCTGCTATTGGCGTAGTTTACAAAATAAAAGATAAGTCGTGGTTTCCTGGCGATTCATGCATTTACACTTTTGACGAAAACAAAAAGCAATTTATAAAAGACACCAGTTTTGGCAATTTTGTAAACGGAGGCGGCAAGGATGAATTTAATATGGCAGAAGATAAGGATGGGAGGGTTTGGATAAGATTTGGCAAAGAAACCATATTGGCAACACCCCAACCTAACGGAAAATACAGGTTAGATAAAACACCTTTGCTACCCATTGCAGATCGTACATACAGTTTTATTTACCCCGAAAGAGATGGCATACTTTGGATAGGCACTACCGATGGCCTGGTGCGTTTTGATGAGCAAATGGAGAAAAATTATGACGCTTCATTCAAAACTATATTACGCCACATTACTGCTGGTTCCAGAACGTTAAATACCAACGTTGAGGATAGTAGTTTTAATTCTCCTTCCATTTCTTTCAAAAACAGTACGCTTCGTTTTGAATATGCAGCTCCCTTTTTTGAGCAGGAAAATAAAACACAATACCAAACCTGGCTGGAAGGTTTTGAACCCGGATGGTCCGGTTGGGATAATAATTATTATAAAGAGTACACTAATCTGCCGGATGGCAGATACAAGTTTCATGTAAGAGCATCAAACATTTATCAAAAAACCAGTGAAGAAGCAGTATACGCCTTTACTATTCTTCCGCCCTGGTGGCGCACCTGGTGGGCTTATGCTATATATGCGCTGTTAGCCGCCGCTGTTATCTATTCACTTATTCACTGGCGCACCCGGCAATTACACGAAAAACATCGTCAATTAGAAAAAATCGTTTCGGAACGTACCGCCGAATTAAGCCACAGGGTAGAAGAACTGGCTGTTATCAACAGCGTACAGGAAGGCCTTGTCAGTGAAATGGAAATGCAAGGCATTTATGATATGGTGGGAGAAAAGATCCGGCAAATTTTTAATGCCCAGGTCATTGATATCGTTACTTACGATCCAAATCTCAATGTGATAGAAGATCGATATGCTTATGAGAAAGGCGATCGAACAGTACTTGGCCCGAGAGAACCGGGAGGTTTCAGAAAATATGTTATTGAAACAGGCGAGTCTTTGCTGCACAACGAAAATGTAGAAGAAGCAATGGAAGAATTTGGGAATGAGATATTGATTGGTGAAATGCCTAAATCACAAGTGTATATTCCCATGATTGCTGCGGGAAAAGTTAAAGGCGTTATCAGTCTCCAGAATCTTGATCACGAAAATGCTTTCTCCAAATCAGATGTAAACTTGTTGACTACACTGGCTAATAGTATGAGTGTGGCTTTAGAAAGTGCCCGGTTATTTGATGAAACCACCCGTCTTCTTAAAGAAACAGAGCAACGTACAGCCGAACTAGGTGTAATTAACAGCGTACAGGAAGGACTTGCCAAAGAACTTGACATGCAAGGCATTTACAACCTTGTAGGCGACCGGGTGCAGGAGCTTTTTAATGCACAGGTAGTAATCATTGGCATTTTCGATCTGGATACCAAAACAGAACATTTTAAGTATGCATTTGAAAACGGTGAAAAGGTAAAGGTTCAATCCAGACCTATCAATAAGCTGCGGCAGTTATTGATTGATAAGCACCACACCATTTATATAGAAAATGAAGAAAAGGCGCGGAGTGAATATGGCCTCACGGCGGTTGCAGATACTGAAATGCCCAGGTCTTTATTGTTTGTACCGCTCCTTTCCGGAACTATAATCAGGGGTTATGTCAGCCTGCAAAACATAGATCAGGAAAATGCTTTCTCCGAATCAGATATACGCTTGCTGGAAACGCTTGCTAACAGCATGAGTGTGGCCCTGGAAAATGCCCGTCTATTTGATGAAACAAATCGTTTGCTAAAAGAAACCGAGCAGCGAACAGGTGAGTTAGCGGTAATTAATAATGTGCAGGAGGGCCTTGTAAGAGAAATGGATACAGAGGCCATTTATAATTTGGTAGGTAACCGCATCAGCAAGCTATTCGATACACATTCTGTGATCATTCGTACGTTCAATCATGAAAAGGGTGTTGAAGAATGGCAGTACGTAATTGAGAAAGGCGAAAGAATATTCAGCGAGCCCCGTCCATTGATCTGGGCAAATAAACAACTCATTCTTTCAAAAGAACCGTTGCTTATCAACAAAGATTATCTCGAAACCGCAAAAAAATATGGCGGCACAGGTGTGAGCAAAGGACAGCCTCCAAAATCAGCCTTGTTTGTACCGATGATTGTTGGAGATGTAGTAAAAGGTTCTGTAAGTCTTCAAAACGTTGACAGGGAAAATGCTTTTAGTGAATCGGATCTCCGGCTGCTTACAACCCTTGCCAACAGCATGAGCGTGGCTCTTGAAAATGCACGGTTGTTCGATGAAACAACGCACCTGCTTTCCGAAGCCAAACAAAGAGCTACTGAATTGGGCACCGTAAACAGCATTAGCAAAGCGCTGGCTTCGCAACTGAATCCTGATGAATTGATAGAACTGGTCGGCAACCAAATGAAAGATCTTTTCAACGCAAACATTGTTTATCTCGCATTGCTAAATCAAAAAACAAAAACCATTTATTTCCCTTATCAACATGGCGATGATATGACACCTATGAAATTGGGTGAAGGACTTACTTCAAAGATTATTCTTCATGGAGAGCCATTGCTTATTAATAAGGATGTGCAGGAACTAAGGGCACAATTAGGTGTACAGCAGATTGGTATTGCAGCCGCTTCTTACCTCGGCGTTCCTATCCCGGTAGGCGATGAAATTATTGGTGTATTAAGCGTACAAAGCACAGAACACGAAAATCGCTTTGATGAAAACGATCTGCGCCTGCTTTCTACAATCGCCTCATCGGTGGGTGTGGCGCTACGCAATGCAAAGCTTTTTGAAGAAGTAAAACAAGCAAAACTGGAAGCAGAAGCTGCCAGTAAAGTTGCAGAAAAAGCAAATGAGGCTAAGAGCGCATTTTTATCTACTGTAAGCCATGAATTAAGAACACCATTAACTTCTGTACTGGGATTTACAAAAATTATAAGAAAGCGACTGGAAGAAAAAATTTTCCCGGCTATTGATAAAACTGACGCGAAGAATGAAAAAACAATTCTTCAAATTTCAGAGAACTTAAGTGTGGTAATTGCAGAAGGTGAAAGGCTCACTCATCTAATCAATGATGTATTGGACCTTGCAAAAATTGAAGCGGGCAAGATGGAATGGAACATGGAGAAAGTTTCCATGGAGGAAGTAGCAGAACGAGCAATGGCAGCCACTACGTCATTGTTTGATCAAAAGGCTTTGGTGCTTGAAAAAAACATAGAAAATGGTTTACCTGAAATTTCCGGCGACAGGGATAAACTGATCCAAGTGATCATCAACCTTATTTCAAACGCAGTAAAGTTTACTGACAAAGGTGTTGTGAAGTGTAGTATTTATAAGACGAAAGATGAACTGGTTGTTGATATCACTGATACAGGCATTGGTATTGCGCCGGAAGATCATGCAGCGGTGTTTGAACAATTTAAACAAGTAGGTGGCGATACCCTTACCGACAAGCCAAAAGGGACTGGTCTTGGATTGCCTATCTGTAAAGAAATTGTTGAACATCATGGCGGTCGTATATGGCTGCAAAGCGAAGTAGGAAAAGGAAGCACATTTTCTTTTGCGTTGCCCATTATAAAAACAGATGCAATCCAGCCTATTCATTTGAACGAGTTGGTAAAGCAATTGAAAGAACAAATGGCTCAATCGCAAATTAGAGTTGATGGAACCAATGCTACTATTTTGATAGTAGATGATGATGATTCTATCCGATCCTTGTTGCACCAGGAGTTTAGCGATGCAGGCTATTTAATAGAAGAAGCTACAAATGGTAAAGAGGCATTGGAAAAAATTCGTAAAAACCGTCCTGACCTTGTCATTCTCGATGTAATGATGCCGGAAATGAATGGCTTTGATGTGGCAGCCATTTTGAAAAACGATCCGCAAACAATGGATATACCTATCATTGTTTTATCGATTGTACAGGACAAACTAAGAGGTTACCGCATCGGCGTTGACCGGTACTTAACGAAGCCTATTGATACTGCACAATTATTTACAGAAGTGGGCACTTTGCTTGATCAGGGGAAATCAAAAAAGAAAGTAATGGTGGTTGATGAAGACAGCGCCGCTGTTCGTTCATTGACCGATGTCTTACAGGCTAAAGGTTATCATGTAGTAGAATCGGACGGAAAAGAATTGATGGCAACAGCCATAGCTACGCAACCCGACATTATCATTTTAAATTCTGTGAACTCAGGTAAACAGGAAATTGTGCAAACGCTTCGTTTTGAAAAAGGATTGGAAAACGTACTGTTCCTGCTCTACCAGTAAACTGCCGATAATAAATACGACTACTTACAAAACTTAATTGATTAGAAATGGAAAAAAAACTTTTGATCGTTGATGACGAAGCACATATCCGCATGTTGATTGAGCAAACGCTGGAAGAGTTGGAAGACGAAGGTGTAAATTTTTTGTCAGCCGAAAACGGAGAGGAAGCTTTGGAAATCATTCAGGCCGAAAATCCGCAATTAGTTTTCCTGGATGTGATGATGCCCAAAATGAATGGTATGGAAGTATGCCGCCGCGTAAAAAAAGAATTATCAATTGACGTATTTATTGTTTTGCTCACAGCCAAAGGCCAGGAGTTAGATCGCTTAAAAGGGCAGGAAGTAGGTGCAGATTTATATATGACCAAGCCGTTTGATCCGGAAGTGATTTTGCAAAAGGCAAAAGAAGTATTAGAAATACAAAATTGAGCAAAGCGTTTTTTATTGATCATGGCAAGAATCAGTCTGAATAATATCATCGGGAAAAACAAAGCAACTGCTTCTCTTTTTACTGCTATTATCGGTCAGATAAATAATGCTACGTGGATTGAAGATGAAAAAGGCCAATTGCTTTACGGCATAAAAGGAGAAAAAAAATTTGAACATCCGATTGTTCTTGAAGAAGAAGTATTAGGGTGGGTAAAGGGCGATGAAAAAAGTAAAATAATTGCTGACCTGTTCACCCAATTTTTACAAAAGGAAGCCGAGAAAAAGAAATTGGGCAGCGAGGTGTTGAACCTATACCAGGAGATAAATCTCATTTTTGATTTTTCAGAAAAACTTGCTAAAACCATTGATGCCCCGGCTATCTGCAAGATTACCCTGAGTGAAGCCAGCCGTGTTATTAAATCGGATAACGGAGTTATCATTTTGTGGGACGATCTTTCGCAAAAGCTAAGTGTGACTGCGTCTTCGGGTGAACAATTCTTTAACCCACGAAGAATCAATAACAATGTTCAATTGCTCAGTAAAATTGTTATTAGCGGCCAATCAGAAATCATCACCGATATAACACCGTTGGTTGAAGCAGGAATTGTTTTACCTGGTGTAAGATCAATTATTTATTCGGCACTGAAAGTAAAACACCGGGTGATGGGCGCCATCATTCTCGCCAGCAGCGAGACCATCCAATATACTGCCGCCGATCTAAAATTGCTGACGACGCTGGCCCTACAATCATCGGGTTCCATTGAAAGCGCATTACTGTACGAAAAAAACATTCGCGAAGTGAAGGAGCGGGAAGAAGCGCTTCGGCATGTGTATGAGGCTACAGCCAAATTTGTTCCATATGAATTTATCGGATCGCTTGGCCATAATGTTATAACAGATGTGCGGTTGGGTGATCATGTGGAGAAAGTTGTAACAGTTCTTTTTTCTGACATCAGGGATTTTACAACGCTTTCAGAAAAAATGTCGCCGGAAGAAAACTTCAGTTTTGTTTGTTCTTTCAATGAACGCATGGGGCCTATTATTCGTCAAAATAATGGATTCATCAATCAATACCTGGGCGATGCCATCATGGCTATTTTCCCGGTGAATGCTTCAGATGCATTGCGGGCCGCCATTGAAATGCAAACGGCTTTGGAAGAATTGAATGAAGTAAGAAAATTGACAAACCTGTCTTCGATACGAATTGGAATTGGCATGCACACGGGTCCTTTGATCATGGGCATTACCGGCGATCATAACCGGCTTGATGCCACAACAATTTCTGATACAGTTAATACGGCATCACGCATAGAAAGCCTTACAAAATATTATAAGTCCGGCATTATTATAAGCGATTCAAGCCTCCAGCAAATAAAAGAAACAGCTACGTTTCACCTTCGCAATTTGGGATTGGTACAACTGAAAGGGAAACAGGAAGCAATAGGCATACATGAATGTTTTAGCGGTAACAAGCAGGAAGAATTGCAAAGCAAATTATCTACATTGTCTTTGTTTAACGAAGGCATGAAACACTATAGCAACAGGTCTTTTGTAAATGCAAGAAAAGTTTTTGGAGAAGTATTGGAAATGCATGCCAGTGATCGCACAGCCCAATTTTTTTACGAGAAGACAGAACAACTGATCACCAGCGGCAATAGCGAACATTGGGTTGGCGTGATAGAGATGCAGGAGAAATGATGAATTCATTACCGCTGCCGTCAATCTATTAACTCTGACTGCTAGTTAGTAAAACAAACTGCGAAAAGCTTTTATTTTTTTCTATAAAATGGAATAGAAGTTTCTTCATCCCAATTTATGGCCCGGTTATGAGAAATTGCAGGGTACCAATCTTTCATGGACTCGAACAATTCTTTTACAGCTTTATTTAAAACATCGTGCACTCCTTCAATTACTAAATTTTCCAGTATTCCACTTTTGGTTATTGTAAAATGAACATTCACTGTTCCTTCAATGTTGTTTTTGATGGCATCTTCAGGCCAAAGTAAGTTTTGAAAGATAAATTGCTTGTAATCGCCAAAACCTTTTAGCGTAGCCGGCTTGGAAATGCTGCAGAAGTCGCCGGTTTGTTTACCCGTTGTATCAAAGCATTGCAATGAAGCG